>JAFSLR010000121.1 GCA_017448375.1 Synergistaceae bacterium
CAGCAATTCAACAACCTTGAACATGCTCTCAACTTCATTCGTTGTGAGGGGTGCTGAAGGTTCGTCCATGATTAAGACTTGTGCGTTCTGCTGGATTGCTTTTGCGATTTCTACCATTTGCTGATAGCCGACGGATAAATTTTTGACGAGTGTACGCGGATTAATCTTAATGTTCAGCTGCTCAAAGGCTTTTGCGGCTTCTTCCTCCATTGCTTTGCGGTCGATGACGATTCCGTTTTTCTTGAGAATGGGACGGCCTAAGAACATATTTTCGGCTGCTGACAATTCGCCGACGTTGTTAAACTCCTGATAGATGATAGCGATTCCGTTTTCGGCGGCTAACTGAGGAGTCATGCGTGAAAATTCTTTGACTTCTCCGTCTTTGTCCTTCTTGACTCTGATTTTGCCTGACGTGGGAATAACCGCGCCCGAACAGCATTTGATGAGGGTTGATTTCCCTGCTCCGTTCTCGCCGATGAGTCCGAGAATTTCGCCGCGCCTGAGCTGTAATGTAACGTCCTTAAGCGCAACGACTCCGGGATATTCCTTGCGTATGTGTTCAAGTTCAAGCACATAATCTTCTGCCACTGTATTACACCTCCTGCATTTACAGAAAAAAGGCTCCCCCGGACTACAGGGAAGCCCGCGTAAGTTCATACTTTATTTCATTCCTGATATGATTTTCTGGACGTTCTCGGCTGTGATGGGTGCAACGTTCCTGAATACATTTTTCGCGCCGACTTTGCCGTCAAGAATTAATGCGAACATTGAAGCGCATGATCTTGCTGTGTCCTCGTCTGAACCCTCAAATCCGATTATGCCTTTTGCGGGATATGTCGGATCTGCAAGCTGTCCGAGCTGCTGCTTTGTTACGTCAGTTGTGAATACGCCCATGTCATCGGGGATTTTTCCGCCCGTGTGAATCTGGAGTGCCTCATCTGCCCCGATCATTGCGCCCGCACCGATTCCCGTGAAGACTTTGCAGTTCGGGTGAGCCTGAAGAATCGTTTCTACTGCGTCCTGCGCGAGGTTTGCCTCAATCGCGGCTGTCGTTGCTACGATCTCATATTTTCCTGCTGCTGTCTCCTCGAGTCCCTGCCTGATTCCGTTTTCGCGCTCAAGAAGGATTACTGTCTGAGGATAGCCGATTACGGTAACTTCCGCTTTTTTCTCTGTGCTGTAATGCTCATTGATGAAAGCTCCTGCAAGTTTTCCGATTTCGATTCCGAGATATGTGTTGTTGAGAACCCAGTTAGCATCGGTGTTTGTCATCGGGTCGTCCCAGCACATAACCTTAATGCCAAAGTTGCGGGCTTCAGCACAGGCATCTTCAACGGCGTTTGCGTCTGAAGGGTGAACCATGATTAAATCGCAACCTGCTGAAACAAAGTTCTCAATCTGCGAGATCTGAGTCGCTGAGCTGTCATTGCACCCGACAATCGTGTATTCAGCTCCGGCGGCCTGGAGGATTTCCCCAAGTGCTGTCATGACTCCTGCCCAGTAAGCGTTCTGCAACGACTGAATCGTTATGCCGAGCTTTTTGCCTTTGAGGGTCTCAAGATTTGCCTTCGCGTAAAACTCAGGGGAAGCCTGTACGCCCTCAGTTTTCGCGGTATCGGCGGCCAATGCGCAGACGGGGAGCGCGAGAAGCATTACGAGTGTGAAAATTGCTGCAAACTTTTTCATGTTTGTGTCTCCTTTGTGTGTAATTGTTTTACGCCCTTTAAGGACGCTGAACCCTAGAAGCAAGTGAATGCGCCGTCAAGACCGAAATCCGCGCCCGTTGTGAATGTGCTAGTGTCGCCCGCGAGATATACGCAGATTGACTCTAACTCTTCGGGAGTACCGAGTCTTCCTGTCGGTGAAAGTTCTTCCCATTTTGCGATTAACGGTTTGAGGAACTCTGACGCTTTGATTAAGTCCGTTGCGATGTAGCCGGGGCTAATGCTGTTGACTCTGACTCCGCGTTTCGCCCATTCGACAGCAAGAGATTTCGTGAGCTGGATTACTCCTGCTTTGCTGGCGTTGTAGGCGCACTGTGGCTGGGGAACGTTGACGATGTGAGCGGACATTGAAGCGGTGTTGATGATTGAGCCGCCTCCGTGTTCGAGCATGTATTTTCCGGCGATTGTGTCGGTGAGGAATACGCTGTTGAGATTGACATCAATATTCTTCTTCCACTGTGCATAGGTCATCTCATCGGCTGGAGCGTTGATGCAGATTCCGGCGTTAGCGTGGCAGAAATTGAGTCCTCCGAGCTTTTCGACAACTTCATTCACCATAGCTTTAACGTCATCTTCATTCGTTACGTCGCACTTTATGGCAATGACTTTTCGCCCGGTAGCGTCAGCGATTTCTTTTGCGGTTTTTGTGGCCTCGTCAATGTCCAAATCAACAATGGCAATATCTGCTCCGGCCTCAGCGAATGCGGTTGCTGTGCATTTGCCGATACCCCTTGCGCCGCCTGTAACGAATCCTTTTTTGCCGTCAAGCCTCATTTTTTCAATGATGCCCAAGATAAAAACCTCCCTCGAATTTTTGCGGTGTGAAAATTTTAATGTAAAGTGGGTTGCTAACAATTTAATGGACAAGGTTTATTTTGTCAAGCAGTATAATTCACGAACAAGGGAGGATTTTCACATGAAGAGAATAACTCAGGAAGACATACACAACACTAACAGGCAGATTATTTACAGACATATTTATCATGGCCGTACAGTAAGTCAGAAGGATATACCGCACGCATTGAAGATGAGCCGTCCGACAGTTACAGCGCACCTTTCAGCGATGGAAAATGAAGGATTAATTTTCAGGAGCACGCCCGGAAATTCGGACTCTCAGAGTCATTCAGCGGGTCGAAGGCCGATAACGTGGTCAGTAAACAGCAGGTACAAAATTGCGCTTGGTGTTGAGATTCTGAAAGACGTTGTGAAAATTATTGCGATAGATCTTTACGGCCTCCCTTTGAAGTGTGAAGTTCTGCATGAAAAGTACGAGAACAGCGAACGGTATTATGAGCATATTACGGTGAAGGTGAGAGAGTTTATAGCCTCTCTTGAAGTTGATGATGCTGACAAAAAGATTCTCGGTATAGGCTTCGCGCTTCAGGGACTCGTTTCTGAGAACGGCGACACGGTGATTTACGGCGAAATCCTGAAATGCACGGGGCTGAAGATTGACGTTTTCACGAAATGGCTTGATTACCCCTGCTGCTTTGTTCACGAACCGGACGGGGCTGCGCTGTCGGAGTTGTGGGTATCACATGAGCTTCAAGACGCTGTATATTTGTCGATGAGCGAACATTTAGGCGGTGCGTTCATTTCCGACAGAAGAATCCTTAACGGCCAGCACAGGCACTCGGCAACATTCGAGCATATTACCGCGTGTGAGAATGGCGAGCTGTGTTACTGCGGCAAGCGGGGCTGTTATGAGACTGTCTGCTCAAAAGTTGCGCTGCTTAAAGGTGAAAAGCCTGAAGAGTTTTTCCGGCGCGTAAGAAGCGGAGAGTCAAAAGAGTCTGAACGCTGGCAGAATTTTCTGAGTCATTTAGGGAGATTGATTGCGTCATTGCACCTTGTGTACGATACAAATTATATTCTCGGCGGACATTTGGCACCGTATTTTACGGAGAGCGATATTGATACGCTGTACGAAATTGTGAGGGAGCGAACGCCTTTTGCGGAAGGAAAAGACTATATACTCCTAAGCAAAATGCCTTCACACAATATTACGATTGGCGCGGCACTCCCATACATCATAAAATTTCTCGATAACCTGCCGGATGTTAAGCCTTAATGTTTGAGCGTATTGCTGACTGTTTACTCTCTTGCGCCGTATCTGCGTAGGAGGTCGGCGGTTTCTATGTTTGTTGCAAGCCTTAAAGCCGTCCAGCCGTAATTGTCCTTAGCGTTGACATCAGCCCCGTGTTTCAGGAGTAATTCTGCTGTCTCTGTTTTGCCGTTCACTGCTGCCCACATTAAAGCCGTCCTGCCGTAATTGTTCTCAGCGTTGACATCAGCCCCGTGTTTCAGGAGTAATTCCGCTGTCTCGGTGTGGCCGTTAATTGCTGCCCACATTAAAACCGTCCTGCCGTAATTGTCCTTAGCGTTGACGTTCGCTCCGTTTATGAGGGCTGCTTCAACTTTCACAGTATTACCAGCTTCGCACAGATATACAAAAAGCTGATTCTTCACGTCTAGCCTTTGAGCTTCAGACTCCTTCAGTGCCTCCTGCAAACTCTCAATTTCCTTCTTGGTATTCCCAAATCTGAACATATCATTCTCCATCCTTTCGAGTTCCTTATTCTTTAGCCTGTACATTTTCATGAATGAACGGTAACGACTGTACAGCCATCCCAGAAGCGCAAGCACAAGCCCCGCAATTATTTCCCCTCTTGCTTCCCTCAGCCATTCGATAACATTCTCCAACAGTTACACGCCTCCTTCTTACAAGAAATATATCATAAAAAAATCCCCCCTGCGTAAACACAGAGGGAAAATGATATGCCTAACGTTTTCCGGCTTTGCTTTCAATCGCCGACATTAACGACTCGAACGCAGCGTTAAAGGATTTGAGTCCGTCCTCAAGCAGCTTAGCGCACACGGCGTTGATGTCGATTCCGATTTCCGCAAGCCTCTTCATGTCCGACTCAGCGTTGGCGATTCCTGTCTCAAGAGTCAGTGCTGCCTTCCCGTGATTCACGAACGCTTCAAGGGTCGCAGGGGGTACGGTGTTCACTGTGTCAGGGCCGATTAATTCCTCGACATATTTCACGTCAGAATAGGCTTTGTTCTTCGTTCCTGTGCTTGCCCACAAAGGACGCTGAACGAGTCCCGCGCCCGCAAAAAGTCTCCTGAACTCCTGATACATGAGCTTGATTCCGTCAACAGCAATCCGACCGCATAATGACGTTTCGCCCTTCTCGGCTAAAAGTTTGTCGACAGCACCGTCAACACGGCTCACGAAAACTGACGCTACACTTGCTGCCTTGCCTCCCATTTTCACGCCCTCAAGGTACGCCTTCGCAACGTCAACATACTGTGCGTGTGAGAAAATCAGCGTTGAGTTCACGTTCACGCCTGACGCAATGCACTCGGTTAATGCCGAAATTCCTTCGGGTGTCGCGGGAATCTTTATCATGACATTCGGGCGGTTAAGGAGAGCGAAAAGCCGTTTTGCCTCGCTGATTGTCGTATCACGGTCGGACGCTAAGAGCGGATTAACTTCGAGTGAAACATAGCCGTCCTTGCCGTTTGTGCGGTCGTAAACCTGCCTCATTATGTCCGCAGCTGCTCCGACTTCCTGAACCGTTAATGCCTCGTAGATTTCGGCTGTCGTTTTGCCTGACGATGACAGTGATTTGATTGCACCGTCATAGTCCGCTGTCTTTGCGATTGCGTTCTCGAATATTGACGGGTTAGTCGTAACTCCCGTAACACCGAGATTAATCCATTCC
>JAFSLR010000122.1 GCA_017448375.1 Synergistaceae bacterium
GAGGATTTCAGACCATACAGAATTTCCCAGCCTCATACCGCGAGGGGACAATGATATTCTCTCAGGGGTAATCACGAACAAATCCGGGGGCATTCGCGATATAGCCTCTTCGATTTCCGGCAGCAAGTCAGCGCGTGAGACTCCGAATTTCGTCCGCAGTGAGAGTATTGCGAGTTCGACGGCTGACTCTCTCGGCGATAATTCCTCCCTTTTGCCCGCAACACCCGCTACATATTCGCTCAGCGTTCGGGGATTCGTGTATCTCACTCCGTCAACGTAACTCACAGCAGAAGGCCCTAACGCTATAACGTCCGAATGATTCCAGTACGCTAAATTGTGTCTGCACTCATGGCCGGAGGGCGCAAAGTTCGAGATTTCGTACTGCGTGAAGTTATGACGGGGAAGAACGTACTGCGCGTAACGGTAAAACTTATAGCCCGCGTTGTTCAGGTCATCACCGCCGTATTTATCCCACATAGGTGCGTCAGGCTCTAACGTAAGCTGATAGCATGAAACGTGATTCGCGTACTCCATGACATGACGCAGGGAATAATCCCAAGACCTTAGAGTTTGTCCCGGAATGGCGAAAATCAAATCGCAGCTCAGATTCAAGCTGAAAGATTTCACGAGTTCCATTGCGTTTTCTGCTGACTTTGAGTCGTGAATGCGTCCCAATGTCATAAGCTCCGAATCATTGAGGCTCTGAACTCCCAAACTAATGCGGGTAAAATCATTCTCCCTCAAGAATGCTACATTCTCAGGCGTTAAGGAATTGGGATTTGCTTCTGATGTTGCCTCAATGATTGATGACGTGTCAAAGTTACGGCGTATTATGCTTATCAGAGTCTCCCATTCCGTGAGCGTCAAGACTGTAGGAGTTCCGCCCCCGATGTAGAGAGTCGACAGTGAGATTCGGCCATGAAGGGAATACGACTCGGCCTCGCGGTTCAGTGCCTCAAGCCACGCGCTAATATTGCGGGTATCGGTTACGCTGTAGAAGGAGCAATACCCGCATTTCCTCTCGCAGAACGGGACATGGATATACAGTGAACAGGGTTTAGGGGTCAGCGCATAATCACTAATCACTGAACACTTCACACTAATCACTTTTCGCCCGTATCAACCTGCATAAACGCCAAGAACGCTTCTTGAGGGATTGAGACTTTACCGATTTGCTTCATGCGTTTCTTTCCTTCTTTCTGTTTCTCCAAAAGTTTGCGCTTCCTCGTAATGTCTCCCCCGTAACATTTCGCTAATACATCTTTCCTCAAAGCCCTGACATTTACTCGGACAATAACTCTCCTTCCTATTGAAGCCTGAATCGGAATCTCGAATAATTGAGACGGGATTAATTCCTTCAGTTTCGTTACTACTGCATGTCCCCTATTATATGCTGCGTCTTTGTGGCAGATGAATGAAAATGCATCAGCCGCCTCACCGTTCACAAGAATATCAACCCTCACTAACTCGCTTGCTTTCAGCCCTATTAATTCATAGTCGAGGGACGCATAGCCCCTAGTCTGAGATTTCAGTTTGTCGTGAAAGTCAACAATAAATTCCGACAATGGCATTTCGTAAACCAGCCTCACACGTTCCGGCGTAATGTAATCCATTGATTTATACGTTCCGCGCTTATCCTGTACCAGCTGCATTACGCGCCCTGTAAATTCTGAGGGCATGAAAACGGACAGCCTTATATAGGGTTCGCGAATCTCTGTAATCTCTGAAGGGTCTGGAAAATCCGAAGGCCGATGAGCTTCTATGATTTCGCCCGATGATTTAACGACTTCATATATTACGTTGGGGGCAGTCGCAACGAGTTCGACCCCGTATTCCTCCCTGAGTCTTTCGCGAACAACGTCCATGTGCAGCAGTCCCAAGAATCCGCACCTGAATCCGAATCCGAGAGCTTCAGAGCTTTCCGGCTCATAAGTAACGGCGGAGTCGTTGAGGCATAATTTCTCTAATGCGTCTCGTAACTGCGGGTAATTGTCGCGCTCAACGGGATAGAATCCGCAGAAAACTACGCTCTTAACCTTCTTGTAGCCTGGAAGTGGAGATTGAGCCGGGTTGTTAGCGTCCGTAATCGTATCGCCTACCTGAGCTTCGGCAAGTGTCTTAATGCTTGCTGTAATGTAGCCTACTTCGCCCGCTCTGAGTTCGTTTACGGGTGTGAAACCGGGCTTGAAGACTCCGGCCTCATTAACGGGGTAAGTGATTCCGTTCTGCATGAACATTATATTCTGTCCGGCTTTGATTGTGCCGTTTACGACTCTGACGTAGCATATAACGCCCCTGTAATTATCGTAAACGCTGTCGAATATTAACGCCTGTAACGGTGCTTTAGGGTCTCCAGTTGGTGCTGGAATGTCCTTAACGATTCGTTCGAGAATATCGCGGACTCCTTCGCCAGTTTTCGCGCTTGTGAGAACTGCGTCAGAGGCATCGAGTCCAACGACATCGGAGATTTCCTGCTTAGCGTTATCGGGTCTTGCTGAGGGGAGATCTATTTTGTTGATTACGGGGAGAATTTCGAGGCCCTGATCTATTGCCTGATATGCGTTTGCTACGGTTTGGGCTTCGACTCCCTGTGTTGCGTCAACAACGAGGAGTGCGCCTTCACACGCGGCGAGAGAGCGGGATACTTCGTAGGCAAAATCGACATGTCCGGGGGTGTCTATGAGGTTGAGAATGTATTTCCGGCCGTCTTGGGCGGTGTAATCCATTCTTACTGGTACGAGC
>JAFSLR010000123.1 GCA_017448375.1 Synergistaceae bacterium
ACCGCGTATGTTCGGAATGAGTTGGCCGGAAAGAAAGTTAAAGATACGGAATTATTGCAGCAGGAACAGCCCGAAAATCTCGGAAATGAGTCGGGTGTAAATTTTTCGGACATTCAAAATGAATCCGGCCATGAAGATTTGAATATTTACGCTCCGAATGAGACATCAGAGAATCAATTTTCGGGAAATGAATCGGCGGTAAATTTTTCGGGTGTTCAAAACGAATCCGGCCATGAAGATTTGAGCGTTTATACTCCGAATTACACATCAGAAAATAATGTTACGGGAAATGAATCGGCGGTAAATTTTTCGGGTATTCAAAACGAAACTGGTCATGACGATTTGAGCATTTACACTCCGAATTACACACCAGAAAATCAGGTTACTGGAAATGAATCGGCAGTAAATTTTTCGGGTATTCAGAGTGAATCCGGCCATGATGATTTGAGCATTTACACTCCGAATTACACGTCAGAAAATCAGGTTACAGACTCAGACTCAGAATACGGAGATTCACCCGTTTCATACTCAGATGAATACGCCGAAGATGACCCAATCCACCAAGATCACGACTGGCAGGAACGCGCAACAGGTTTCACCCTGAGCCTTGACGAGCCCCCGCCGGAACTCTGGACACACATCAACGATGACGACCCCGACCCCGAATATGAGCCTACAGACAGCCTTCAAGGGGCAGCATATGTACAGATACACGGCCGTAATTTCACGGAGCGTCTTCACCACACCTTAAAGCACAGGAAAGAACGCGCAGAGGAAAGAGCACAGGCTGAAGGCGATAATCTCCCGTCAAAATCCCTAATGCAGATGGCAGTGATATTATGTGCGACTCTGGTCATGATATTTGGGGTAGCGTGCCTTGCGTTATGGTTCGTAGGGCGTGAGACTCCCGAAGGAATGAAACGCAGAGGCGAATCACTCCTTGAGGCGGGAAAATTCGAGGAGGCAGAAGAAGTTTACAGGAGAGCACACAGGCGTTACCCCGAAAGAAACGAATTTCTCGCGGGACTCTCTGAGGCTTCAGAAAAGGCCGGACATCATCAAACCGCAAAGGCAGCCCGTGAAGAGTACGAGAATAAAATCTCAGTTCCCGAAAGCAAAGACAATTCCCCGAAACCTGAAATTCCGCCGGAAATCAAAACTCCTCAAACTTCACGGAATATTATTCCCCAAGAAAAGCCCAAAACTTTTACGGACTATCTTAATGAGGGGAATTACGCATATAACATAGGAATGTATAACAGGGCAGTGATAAACTTTTTCCGCGCAATGAGTATGAACAGCAAGGATATTCGGCCTTACTTGGGATTGTCCGCAAGCTACAGAATGAAGGGTATGTATTTCGACTCTAATCGTATTCTTGAGGAAGCACGGAGGATTTTCGGAAGGAGTCCGGCTGTTGATATGGGACTTTACTTTTTGAGGGAGGCAAAATGAAAATGTTACATGAGAATGTAATACGCGCAAATGAAATCATCGGCAACGACATTGTGAAGGCACTCAAGCGCAGGGGATTCGGTGCTGAATATGTCGCAACAAGCGAGGAAGCATTGAAGAGAGTACTTGAGATTATCCCGCAAGACGCAACAGTGGGTATTCCCGGAACAATAACAGTCAGGGACATCGGAGCATTAGACGCGCTCAAAGCCAGAGGTAACACCGTCTTTCAGCACTGGGGGAAAATGTCCAACGAGGAGCGGAGAGCCGCAAGATTCCGTGAGAACACCGCAGACGTTTTCCTGACGAGCGCGAACGCCGTAACACGGGACGGACGTATCATCAACATTGACGGAACCGGGAACAGAGTCGCGGGAATGGCTTGGGGAAACGGACTGGTACTTTTCGTTGTCGGGCTGAACAAGTTAGCGTTTGACCTTGAGGACGGACTCAAGCGCGCGAAATCCGCAACAATCCCGAACGCAATCCGACAGAACGTTGAGACAGCCTGCGTAAAGTCCGGGCATTGCGTGAACTGTTCGGCAGCCGGAGATGATGACTCGATGTGCCGTGCGATTCTCATCTTGGAACAGGCAGTGAAGGGGCGAAATTACCACGTAATAATTGTCGGTGAAGATTTAGGATATTAATCAGAAATTTCAAGCCCTCCTGAATAATCGGGAGGGTATTATTTCTTTAGGAGGTTATATAAATGGAAAACAGAGACAAAATAGTTGTTCTTTTAGCGGGCGGAAGAATCGTACAGCGTCAAGACGGATCAGAACTCAAAGACGAGGAATTATATGCGCTATTGCCAGAAGACGTGAAGAGTCATACAGTGTTCCAGCAATGGAGCTATCAGCCTGTGAGCAATTACACCCTGAGAATGTGCGGTGAACTAATCAGCATGGTACGCGGATATGTTCATGATGAGGGCGCAAGGGGCGTTGTTGTAACCTGCGGAATACCTTTGCTTGCTGAACTTTCGTATTTTGCGGATTTGGTTTGGGATTTGAATCCGCCGTTAATATTCACGGGTTCAATCTTCAGCGCAGGGAGTCAGGGCAGCGAGACCAGCACGAGATTAACGCAGTCAATACGGGCGGCGTTGTCTGGTTCATGCACGGGGAAGGGAGCATTAATCTGCATACAGGACGCAATTTACGCACCTGCTGACGTTCTGAGAATCTCAAACTTCAACAGAGCCGGGCTTCTTGCGTTTCCCGAGTCGCCGTTGGGAGTATTCAGCCAGCCTTCAGGGAATTACATATCATTGCGATTCCCGCGACACAGGTACATTCAGAAGATAATATCGCCGTTAGTCCGAAACATTCCTATTATCACAGCGTCATTAGGGGACGGAGATGTGATATTACGCGCGCTGGTTGACAAAAAGTTTGAAGAGCTTGACGGGCTAGTGATTTCGGGATTGGGGGACGGAGATGTTCCAAGCTCATGGGTTCCGCACCTGCGTAAGTTAGTGAGGGCTGATATACCTATAGTGCTTACATCGAGATACCCTGACGGAATAGTTCAGGCAACGGAGAATTACGAGGGAAGCGCGTCCCAGTTGCTTGAGATCGGGCTGATTAACGGCGGAATGCTCTCACCCTATCAGGCGAGAATAAAACTTGCTGTAGGAATATCGGCGGGGCTTGAAGGGTCTTCGCTTTCGGATTACGTAGCGGGGAGGCAGTAAAAATGTCAGGAATAATAGCGATAATAGGCCGTCCCAATTCGGGAAAATCATCACTCTTCAACCGTCTGACAGGTACAAAAGATGCGATTGTTGACGATATTCCAGGAGTTACGCGCGACAGGATTTACGGTGAATGCGAATATGACGGGCGGAATTTCTATGTTGTTGACACTGGCGGGATATTCGGCGAGGACTCAGACTTCAGCGCGGGTATAAGGTCTCATGTTGAGTCGGCTGTGAATGAGTGCGACGGGGTAATATTTCTTGTTGACGGTAAAGCGGGTATAACTGCTTCAGATGAAGAGATAGCAGACTTCATACGGCGTTCGGGGAATAAGCCTGTAATAGTGGCTGTGAACAAACTCGATGACCCGAAGCATGATGACTTAGCGAATGAGGCTTACAGCTTGGGATTTGAGCGGGTGATTCCGATTAGCGCGGTGCATAAGCGTGGATTGTATGAACTTCTTGACGCTGTAATAGATGTTCTTCCAGCTGATGAAGGTTACGTTGAAGATTCAGATGATGAAATACGTATAGTGATAGCCGGAAAACCTAATGTCGGAAAATCCTCCCTTCTCAACAAAATAACGGGTTCTGAACGCTCATTAGTGAGTCCGATAGCAGGGACTACAAGAGACCCAGTAGACACTAGAGCCGAGATTGACGGGCAAAAGTTCAGGATTGTAGACACTGCCGGGCTAAGGAGGCGTGCGAAGTTTGATGGTGATTTGGAGTAC
>JAFSLR010000124.1 GCA_017448375.1 Synergistaceae bacterium
CGTCATTCGGAGGCAATCCCAACAACATCACAATATCAGGCTCATCATCAGGCGGACGCGATGTCATGGCCATGCTAATATCTCCGATCTTCAAGGGAAAATTCCAGAAAGCAATCTCAGTCAGCGGAGGCATGACGACTTCAGACCCCGAAATGGCCGCAAAGGTTGACGCAAAACACCTCGCACCCCTAGCAGTAAGCAAAAGCGTTAAGGCGAATGAGGACGAAGCGTATACGTGGCTTCTGACAGACGGAGATGATGTCCGCGAATTTCTCTACTCACTCAGCGATAAGGAATTGGCTGACTCATTCGGCGGAGCTGCCATAAGGATGGCGGCATTCCCTCATCATTACACTGACGGAGTCGTTCTCCCGAAGGAAGGCTACGACTCGAAATACTACAACGATGTCCCAGTCTTAATGGTCAACGGCGACCGCGAATTTTCACTCTTCTGCAAAACTTCCGAACCCTTCAGCAAGCTCACGAACGCTGAACTCTTCAAGGACGAAAAATTATTCCCGCTCTACAAATTCACCGAGAAATACGGCAGCTTAATGTATGGTTACTTCAACGGCGAAGAGTCCGCAGTGAAAATGCTTCCCGATTACAAGTCGCCTATTTACACGTGCCTGATAAGCTGGGGCGACAACCCCGAAATCACAAGCCCCGAATACGCCGCTATTGTCGGAGCGTATCACTGCATTACAACTCCTTTGATGACGGGAATAACCGCAAGTTTCTCCGTAGGATATGAGGAAATTTACGCCCGCCAGAGCCGGAAGAACGTATCAGCCCTCCTCAATGCGTATTACAGAAACTTCTTCTACAACGATGACCCGAACGGCGAAAATCTCCCGCGCTGGGAAAAATGGACAAAGGACGGCGCAACAACTCAGCTCATTGTTGACGCTGACGACGAGAAAGCAACGGGTGTAATGTCGGAGGAGCATACGTCATACGAGAAAATTCTTGACGCAATGGACGCTGACAAATCAATATCCGATGAGGACAAAGCAGCGATGATTCGCACGGTTCTTAACGGACGCTGGTTCAGTACGGCGGTTGATGAGCGTTACGGGAATCCGAGTCTCTGGGTGAAGTAACATCTCAGGAAAACGGATAAGAGAATACAAAAAGAGTCCCTCACATTTTCGCGGGGGACTCTGATTCTATCTTCCCAACATAATTTCGGCGATGTCGTCCATACCGATAAGGCTGTTTGCTTTAATGTGTGAAGTTATCCGGGCTTCCTCTGCGATATGAGCGAGCCTCTCACGTGATGCCGGGTGGGAATTGAATCCGCTTCTCTCGTTCCCGTAACCCTTATCGTGAATCTTCGTCAGTGCGTCATAGAGTCCTCGCGGGCTGTAACGTGCTTTGCGCAAAAGTGCCGTGCTGTAAGAGTCGGCTTGAGTCTCCTGCTTCTGGCCGAAAGAATTTTCACCCGCCGGATTATTCATCGGGTAAATTTCGCTGTTTATCCCGATAACTGTACGGACTGCCCCGGCTGAAGAGTTGCTCTCATAATGTCCCAAGCGTATATGACCAAGTTCATGGCCGAGAATACCGGCTATTTCGTCCTCGTTGTCAAGGATTCGCATTAAGCCTTTTGTTACGTGGACTGTGTAATTTCCGGCCTCATCAAATTTCACCCAAGCGTTTGGGGTTTTGTCGTTCTCAAAGTTTATCGGAATACGGGAAAAATTATCGGCTTTCGTGATCCTCTTCCAGGCTTTATTGACGGTGATTTTGCTGATTTCGGCGTATGATGTTCCGCAGAGTGTCAGAAGAAGTATTAAAGCTAAAGTTTTCAATTTCAATGATTGCACCTTCCTAAAGTATTATTACGGAAACAATATAGCGCATATTACGTAAAAATGCAAAACTCTGTATCATCGTCCCGTTAAAATATCGGCAAGTTAATTCAAAGTTATAGCAAAAAAGAAAGACTCCCGAACGAATCCGGGAGCCTCAGAATGTGAATTACGCTGTCTACTTATCCTTGATTGAACCGAGCATCGCCGAAATATCATCAGCGGCTGCCTGCCTGTTAGTTACCACAAAGAGCATGAAGTCTGAGCCGTCAGCCGAAAGATACGCTTCTGACACTGCACCGTTCGTTGTCTTCATCTCCCACGAGTAATCGCCGTCCTCATCAGCTACGGGTGTTCCGACTTCCGCAAACGTCTTCTTGAACTCCGCAACGAATGCCTCCGCAAGCTGTGCCTTTGTTGCCCCGCCTGCATCCGCAACCGAAATCGTGAGCTGTGCGGTGTTATCGTTCTTCGTGATTACCGCTGTGCCCTGATTGTCGACCGCAGTCCAGCCGTCCGCAACGTTAATCGTGAACTTCGCGAACTCCTGAACTCCCGCAAATGCCGCCGCCGAAAGTACTACCACTAATACCGCCGCTAATGCTAATGAACGTTTCATAATGATTCGTTCCTCCTGTAAAATTTATTAATACCACGCAGGGAAATTCCCGCAATGATATTCAACAATATAGAATTATATCAACAGAAAATATATTATTCTCCGTGCTGATATTCATAGTTCCGCCGTAATGATTTACCGTATTCATCACCGATATTAATCCCATTCCATGACCCCCTGTACCTGAGTCGGGCAATCCGTTTTCACCGAATGAAATTTCACCGGAATATTCGTTGTCAATCGACAATCCCAGCATCGCATTACTCAGCATTGAGGATATTACTGCGACTTTGCGTTTTTCTTGTGGAAGATTCTTAACCGCCTTCAATGCGTTCTCAATGAGATTGCCCAGCATAGCGCAGTATTCAGGCTCTTTCACCGGCAACGTGTGAGGAAGCTCAAGCCTCCATGAAATTTTTGCACCTTCCCTTTCGGCTGCTCCGTCATAGTGTGAGGCTATAGCGTCAACCGCACTGTTCGCACAGAAAGTCCTGTAACCTTTTACGGCGTTCTCCGCAAGCTGTGCTATGTACGCTTCAAGCTCAGGGATTCTTCCGGCCTCCGAAAGCTCTGACATCACAAATATATGCTGCCTGAAATCATGACGCAATGAGCGTGTTACTTCCATATATGAACGCATTTCCCTGTAACGTTTGCTTTCCATCGTCAAAAGGTCGTTTTCCTGCTGAAGTTTCGCGCGTTCCGTAATCTTTGAGACTATCCACCAGAATATATAGAGGAAAAAGAATATTCCAGCCGTCAGAAATAAAACAAGCATTAACCCTATTGGCCTTACTCGACCCGTCATCACTACAGCAGGGCTTATAGGAGTCATCCAGTAAATTGCAGCCGTCATCACTATAGGAATAATGTAAATGAAACGCCAAATTTCACGGATTGAGTCTTCCTTCATGAGCATGGGGAATTTAACCGTAAGAGTCCTGAAGAATATTGCGCCGATTATCACGGAAATTAACAGGCATATTATCCCCGAACTGAGTAGCCATATTCCCGAATCGTTTGCGAGTTCGTAAGGTGCGTTAATATATATCGTGTACATAGGGCATAACATGCAGAGCATTGCGGAGTTGAAGAAGCAGAATAATTTTTTCCCCGTCTCAGAGTCAACAGCAAACATATACGCAACGAATATTATTGCTGAAAATGTCAGAACCAATCCGCCGACTCCGATTCCATACTTCACGCCAAATATTGACCCCGCGAAAATCATAACGGCCATGACGCTTCCAGAAATCCCAAACGTAATCATCGGTTTAACTCTTAGAGAGTCGATTACGGGCATCAATGCGAAAATCACAGCCGGGATTATCATTGCAATTCCGAGAGCATATCTCAATTCCGCCATAGCGTCTTATCCCCCCCCCCTTATGCGTGAAATCTGATACTGCGTAAAGGTTTGAACGAGTTCATTGCGGCTCCTTACCCTGAAGGCGTACTGAGTCCCGTCAGGCATAATCACCGCTGACTTATCCCGCGACAATGACGAAACACAATCCATGTTGATTATGACTCCCCTTGCACAAAGGAGGAATCTTGAGTCCTTCATTAGTAATTCTTCAGCCTCGCCGAACTTCATCGAACAAATCATAGAGTTTCCGTCAGACATAACTACTTCCACGAAATGATCGCGCGATAATACCGCCGAAATTTTCCGCAAAGGTATCTGATATGTATTCCGTGAGACTCTCGCGGCGAATGAAGGCTCTACAGCTTCAAGGACTCTCACAGCCTCGCTAAGGACATGGCCGACTCTCTCAGTGCTGTAAGGCTTCATCATGTAGTCGAAAGGGTGAAGGGGGAAAACGTCAAACGCAAATTCATCTGAGGCTGACGTGAACACTAAAAGAATACGGCTGTCCGAATCCCTTAACTGACGGGCTGTGTCAATACCGTTTATTTTGTTCATGATAATATCCATGAAGACAATGTTAAACTTCTCCGGCTCAAATACTTTCAGGAGGGACAAACCGTCATTGAAACACGAAATACTGCGTTCGGCCTCGTGATTCTCGGTGAACCATCTGTGAATTGACTGCTGTAACTTCTCGCTGTCTCTTCGTTTGTCATCAACTACTGCAATGTTGTAGCTAATTTCCTGACACATGATTTTCCCTCCTTATGCGTGGAAATTATTTCACCGTTCAAGATTAATCACAAGTGTGTGAAAATGACATTCACGAAAAATAGATGACGTTCGCGCAGGAAGTGAGAAAAAAATTATAGAGTATGGCTGATTTACGGTGCGTAAAATTTCTGATAGATTAGCCAAGTTTCTATCGCAGATAGATTCATCAAATTAGCAGGAGGTAACAAGTAACAAAATGGATATGGCATATTTGCTATGGGTACAGGACTTGCGCAACAGCATCGAGGCAGCATTAGACAGCAAGGCAGTAAGCATT
The DNA here is from genome assembly GCA_017448375.1 of Synergistaceae bacterium. Lineage (GTDB taxonomy): Bacteria > Synergistota > Synergistia > Synergistales > Aminobacteriaceae > JAFUXM01. The sequence continues at coordinate 4,857 of JAFSLR010000124.1, forward strand.
TTCTTTGAAGAATTATCGTTCTTCGCGCTTACGTGGCTGATCTTCATTCCTGTCCTCGTTTACTGGACAATCAACAAGAGAAACGGACTCTTCCTTCTCGTCTCAATGGGAATAAGCTGGTTCTTCAACGGCTTCGTGAAAATGACGGCCTGCGCTTATCGTCCGTGGATTAGGGACGCAAGAATCGTCCCGGCAGGAGACGCGATAAAGACAGCGGGCGGTTACTCGTTCCCAAGCGGACATACTATGTGGAGTTCACCCGTCTACGGAGGACTCGCAGTTCTCACGAAAAAACGCGCTCCCATGTTTGCATGGCTGTGCGTGATTCTGCTGCTGCTTACGGCGTTCTCGCGCAACTATCTCGGTGTTCATACTCCGCAGGATGTTGTTGTCGGCGTAACATTGGGACTCTGCGCTGTGTGGCTTTCGTCAAAAATTCTCGCTCATCCTGAAAAAGAGAACATGATTATGGTGATTGGCCTTGTGCTTTGCGTCGCTGATTTGCTGTATATCATGTACAAGCCTTACCCGATAGACTACAAAGCGGACGGCTCATTGCTTGTTGACCCTGTAGCAATGATGAACGATCCTTTTCACGGAATCGGAATGATGTTAGCTCTGATTATCGGGCGTTACCTTGAGCGCGAGTATGTGAAGTTTGAAGCGACAGGACTCGGCGTTAAGGGAATAATTCTTGCGGTTATCGGCTTCATTCCGTATTACTGCCTCGTGTTTAATTTCGTGAAGACTTACACGTTCATCATGAATCCTCTTGTCGAAATGCTCACAAAGAGATGGGCTTATATGGTAATAGGGTTCTTGACGATGTTCTGGGCGATATTCGTATGGCCTTGCGTAATAAGACTCACTCAGGGGAAAAAGTAAATGGACATTGAGATTCTGCTGTGGCTTCAGAATTTCCGCGAATCAGTCGGCGACATAGCACCGTTCATAAACTGGCTTTCACACGCGGCTATAACGTGGCTGTTGTTCGTGCCGTTCGTGATTTACTGGTGCATAAGCAAGAAAGCGGGACTCTTCATGATAATATCCGTTTGCCTCAGCAGATACCTCAACGGAATAATGAAGGTTACGGCGTGCGCTTACCGTCCGTTTATCCGCGACTCCCGAATCATTCCGGCAGGTCATAAGCCAACGGGCTATTCATTTCCCAGCGGTCATACAATGTGGGCGACTCCGATATTCGGCGGTCTGATTGTCCTTACGCGAAAGAAATCGAGACTCTTTGCGTGGCTCTGCGGACTGCTGATAATTCTTGTGGCGTTCTCGCGAATGTACTTGGGAGTCCATACTCCGCAGGACGTAATTTGCGGGACATTGGCCGGGCTTTTCGCGGTGTGGCTTGCCTCGTTCATCATGAAGCGTCCTGAGCGTGAAACCTCGTTCCTCTTGGCCGGACTCGTTCTCTGCGTTCTCGGAGTGATATACACGGTCTTCAAGCCTTACCCGATGGATTACGTTGACGGTAAATTACTCGTTGACCCCGACAAAATGATGCTTGATACGTTCTATGCTGTCGGACTGACGACGGGATTCATTTTCGGGCGTTTCATCGAGCGCAAGTATATCGGCTTCAGCGTAACGGGGCTTAACGCAAGGGGAATAATCCTCGCGGTTATCGGCCTTGTTCCTGTTTACTTTATCGCGTGGACATTCGCGGGGGATTACAAGTTTCTTTATGATTTTCTCGGCTCAATGTTCGGCGTAAAGGGCGGGCGTTTTGTGATGGGAATCGTTTTCATGTTGTGGACTGTCGCAATTTGGCCGTTTGTGATAAAGCTGACGGAGGCTAGAAAGTAATGGACATAGAATATTTGCTTTGGCTTCAGAATTTCCGCGAGGCTACAGACAATGTATTAACACCGTTCATGATATGGCTGTCGACTTTCACATACGGCGGACTGCTTTTTGTCCCTTTGCTTGTGTACTGGTGCATAAGTAAGCGCGGGGGAATGTTCATTCTTTTATCTCTGAACGTCAGCGAGTTTCTTGGGACTGTTCTCAAGATGACATTCTGCGTTTACCGTCCGTTTATGCGGGACTCGCGAATCATTCCTTACGGTCATAGATCATCGAGTTATTCATTTCCCAGCGGTCATACAGTGGCAGCGACAGCGATATACGGAGGACTTTCGGTTTTGTCGCGGAAAAAATATTTTTGGTTCTCGTGCGTATGTGCCGTGATGACTCTTCTTGTGATGTTTGCGCGGAATTATCTCGGCTTTCATACTCCGCAGGATGTCATAGCCGGATTGATTATGAGCGTGATTGTTCTCTATGCGGTGAATGTGATGATGTCTCACACTGAGCATGAGAATCTTTTTGCGGCTCTTGGAATTTTTGCGGTAATCGCGGGCGTTGCGTATGTGAGTCTGAAGTCATACCCGGAAGATTACGGCCTCGACGGAAAATTGTTAGTGAACGTGGCAAAAGAAATTGACGATATATATTTATTCGGCGGGAGTCTTGCTGGATTGATAGCGGGGCGGCTCATCGAGAGAAAATATATCAGGTTCACTCCGTCAGGCTTTAACGTTAAGGGCATAATTCTTGCGGCTGTCGGGTGCAGTATATATTCACTCCTTTACTTTACTGTGAGAGAAAATTTCGTGAATACTCTTGCGCCTCTCGCAACAAAAAACGGAGGAATATTTGTTCATGCGTTCGTATCGATGATGTTTGCGGTTGTGATTTGGCCGATCGTCATCAAGAAGTTTTGTGTGAAATGACCTGTGAAACTTTGCGGGCATTAAAATAAATTAGGAGGCTTTGAAACATGAAGAAGTTTTTGTGTGCAGTAATGCTTGTGATATTCGCGCTGTCAGGAGCAGCGTTTTCACAGAGCTACAACGAGGAAGCCTACGTCCGCGAGGAGGCCGCAAAACGCAACATGAAGCTGATTACGCTGAAGGAAGTCCAGAGAATAGCGATTGAGCGAGTCGGCAAACCCGGAGTAGCCTTCAAGGAAATTGAGCTTGAGGACGAAGATGACTACTACA
>JAFSLR010000125.1 GCA_017448375.1 Synergistaceae bacterium
GCCCCGGCATCGAGTCCCCTCGTAGGCTGCATGAATATGATTAGCGGGGTATTCATGTCAATTTCGCGGGCAATAATGGCTTTCTGCTGGTTACCGCCGGACATTTCGCGGGTTATCGTTTTGCCTCCCAAGCTGCTGCGAATGTCGTACTGTTCGATTAGTTTTTCGCTCTGTGCTGTGAACTCTTTGTAGTTGATTATGCTTCTGCGTGAAAATTGCGGAGTGTCATAAAGCCTCAGAGGGAAATTTCCGCTTAGATTGAAATCAAGAACGAGCCCGACGTTATGACGGTCTTCGGGAATATATGCGACTCCCGCCGTGATATGTTCGCGGACTGAAGAGCGCGTTATGTCATGGCCGTTAAGCGTTACTGTTCCTGCTGAAGGCTTGACGAGTCCCGCAACTGAGTCGGCTAATTCGTTCTGACCGTTCCCGGAGACTCCAGCAACAGCGAAAACTTCCCCGGCGTGAATCTGGAATGATACATTTTTCACAGCGTCGAGTCCCGCAGCGTTCTTCACCGTCAAATTTTTCACGTCAAGAATCACTTCTCCGAATCTCGCGGGCTTCCTCTCTGTCGTGAACGAAATATCGCGCCCTACCATCATTCGCGCCATGTCATCTGTCGAGGATGTCGCAACGTCAAGTACATCAATCAATTTTCCCCGGTTCATGATAGCGCAACGGTCAGCAACGGCTTTAATCTCGTTCAGTTTGTGAGTGATGAGAATGATTGTCTTGCCTTGATCGCGGAGACCGTCAATCACCCACAGGAACGCTTTTATCTCCTGAGGCGTTAAGACTGCTGTAGGCTCATCGAAAATTAATATTTCGGCCTCCCGGTATAACATCTTCAGGATTTCGACTCTCTGCTGTGTCGCGACATTGAGATTCTCTATTACGTCTGTGGGATTCACTTTCAGGCCGTAACGTTCGGACAATTCCGTAATGTCATCATTAGCCTTCTTCATGTCAACATACGGAATGACTCCGAAAATTTTTCTGACGGGTTCAAGTCCGAGCACAATATTTTCTGCAACCGTGTAATTTGACACAAGCCGGAAATGCTGATGCACCATTCCTATGCCGAGCGAACCTGCGTAACGCGGCGAATTGATATGCTCAAGTTTCCCGCGCACGTAAATTTCTCCTTCGTCAGGCTCATACATTCCGAAAAGCATGCTTACGAGAGTCGATTTTCCCGCGCCGTTCTCGCCCAAAACAGCAAAAATCTCACCCTCCTTAACAGAGAGTGAGACATCATCATTTGCGACAATTCCGGGAAAACGTTTCGTTATGTGCCGGAACTCTACAATGTCATTTGCCATTATTCCGCGTCAATCCCCTCGAAGTTATCCGGCATTGTTCCGCTGTAGAATGAAGCGGGCTTAATCTTTCCGGCTTTCAGGATAGCGAGTGCCGCGTCAAGTTTCGTGATTGAGTCCTCCGTTAGCTGATGACGGCCGGGTGTCTTGACGTAATCTATTGACCCGCTGTCAGCTCCGAGATGGAAGTTTCCGCCCTTGAAGTTTCCTGCTGCTATGTCGGCGAGTATTCTCTTGTCGTTCATTCCCATAACTTTAAGCGAGCTTGTGAGAATTACGTTTGAGTCGCCGTTCTTGCCGTCGTTGAACTGGTCAGCATCACAGCCGATAACGTAAACGCCTTTCGACTCTTTCGCGGCCGTGAAGACTCCCATTCCAGCACCGCCCGCAGCAACGAATATCACATCACAGCCTTCGCGGATTAACGCCTGACCAACGATTTTCCCGTTTGCCTGGTCGATGAATGAGCCGACATAATTCCCGCCGACATTCTTCCCCGTAACATCAGTCCCCGAATATGACGGCAGCTCCACGATTTGAGCTTTTGTCCCGTAATGCTTGTTCGCGTAATTCACGCCCGACATGAAGCCGTACTGATAGTTGACGTTTGTTGGGAATGCTATTCCGTTGACGACTGCGACTTTGTTTGTTTTTGTTGAAAGTGCAGCTGCTATTCCCGCGAGAAATCCGCCTTCCTCTTCTTTGAACTTCATAGCGTTAATGTTGGGGACTTCGATTTCATTCCCGCTTTCATCAGCCGGCCATGTATCAACGAGAATGAATTTCACATCGGGGTTGTCCTCTGCGACTTCATGAATCCCGGAGAACTGGAAGCCTACGCAGACTACAGCGTCATAATCAACCGCAACATTCTCGACAGCCTTCACGCATTCGGCAGGGTCTCCGGTTTTCTCCTGAATCGCCGTAACGTTTGCGCCGGGATTCTCTTTCTGGTACTGGATAACACCGCTGTAATTGTCCTCGTTGAAACCGCCGTCGTGAACGTCATTAGGTGAAGTGATGACTGCGATTTTGAGTCCGTCAGCAAAAGCCGAACCCGAAATGACCGAGAGTGAAAGAATAACCGCGAGTGCAAAAAGTTTTCTCATTGATTAATCACCCCAATAAAAAATTTTTGGAATGAATGTATTATATCAGTATGCAAAATTTCAAGCATAAATACTACACAGCTTGACAAAAAATTACGCCCCCTGTAAAATTTCACGCCTGAAAACACAAAACTTTTCAGGAGGTATCACATGGCCAGACGACAAATGGTTTACGGCATCAACGACACGCCCCCCTTCTTCATAACGCTTCTCTCAGGAGCACAGCACGTATTAACCCTTTTCGGTTCGACAACACTAGTTCCCTTAATATTCGGCCCAGCAATGGGAATGGACGCACTTCAAATAGCCTCGTTAATATCCTGCGTTTATTTCGGAATGGGAGTAGCGACACTAATACAGACAAGTAAAAAGCTCGGTTCAGGTCTTCCAATAGTACAGGGATCGAGCTTTTCTTTTATCCCTTCGGTGATGACCGTTATAGCCCTCTACAAAGCCGGAGGCCCTGAACAGGTCATGCAGTACATGGGCGGAGGACTGATAGCCGGAGGAATAATCCTCTCAATAATCGGCTACAGCAGAATCGCCGGGGTAATCCGCAAAGTAATCACACCTGTAGTAATCGGCCCTGTAATAATGGCGATAGGGTTCTCGCTAGCAGGAACAGCAGTTCAGGGTAACGCCGCAAATTACTGGCCTGCCTCATTGGGAGTGGTTGTGTTAATATTCCTCTTCAGCCTCGTGCTTAAGAACAAGTACATTAACATTTTCGCGATACTTCTTGCGATTGTGATAACGTACTGCGTTTGCCTCTTCTGCTCGCTGAAAGGAATATTCACGCCCGAACACCCTGCATACATCAATCTTGCGAGTGTCGGCGAGGCTGCATGGATACGCGATTTCAGGACGGTAATATTCCCGTGGGGCGCGCCTAAGTTCAGCCTCATGGCGATTGCGGCAATGTTAGCGGGATTCTTCGCGACTATGATTGAGTCGATCGGCGACTATCATTCGGTGTCGTATGCTTCCGGCGTTGATGACCCCGACTCAGAGACCATAAGCAGGGGACTCGGTGCGGAAGGAATGTGCTGCGCGCTGTCGGGAGTGTTCGGTTCAGTCGGCACAACGTCATACACTGAGAACATCGGGTTGATTGGGCTGACGGGTGTTGCGTCAAGAGTCGTAGTCCGTACAGGCGCGGTGATATTAATCCTCATGAGCTTTGTCGGGAAACTCAGCGCGTTAATCGCAACAATGCCTTCACCCATAATCGGAGGAGCATACATAGCACTTTTCGGGACGATTGGCGCAATGGGTATTCAGGTCTTAATGAGGGCGGATATGTCGAGCCAGAGAAATATTTTGATTATCGGGTTCGCGTTCTTGATGGCACTGGGGCTTCCCGGGTGGATTGAGGCGAATCAGTCGCTCTTCATGAATGAGGCTCAGAGCCAGTTAGCTCACACTCTCGGTGGAATGGTCTGGGCGGTTCTCAAGACCCCGATGGCGGTTGCGGGAATTTGCGCGGCAGTTTGCGACTCGCTGATACCTGGTACGGACGAGGAACGCGGAATTAACGTTAAGCCCAGAGGAATATAATTATAGGAAACAAATTCCCCCCGGCAAAAGTCAGGGGGATATTTTTTTGCAAGTGTATAATTACTGCATAACAAAAATCAGCAGAAAGGACTTGACATATCACAAAATGGCGGCCATAATCAAACCACGAACCACGAACCACGAACCA
>JAFSLR010000126.1 GCA_017448375.1 Synergistaceae bacterium
AGGTTGACGGAAATTCTGCCCTTGAGATTCAGTCCCAATGACTTCAGGGCAGACCTTACGCGCTCCTTTGACTCTCTTACGGCTGTATCAGGCATTCCGACAATGTTCACCGCAAAAAGCCCCCCGGCAATTTCTACTTCTACTTCAACCGGGATTGCCTCCATTCCCCTTAACGTTACGCCGGGTATACCGCTCATGATTTGCGCCTTCTCCTGATGTAGAGAATATATCCTCCTGCAATCAGCACAGCGAGTCCGACACATGCAAGCGTTATGACATGCAGATATTCTTTCAGCAAGTCTTGATGTTCACCGAGAAGATAGCCCGCGAAAGTCAGCACTATAACCCACGCGCCTGCCCCGATTGTCGTGAAGAGCATAAATGTTTTCATCGGCATACGAGCAATCCCGGCAGGAAGTGAGATATACTGACGGATTACAGGCAGCAATCTTCCTACGAGCGTGCTTACATGGCCGTGTTTCTGAAAAAATTTGTCGGCTTTGTCGATTGATTCCTCTGAGATGAAGAAATATTTTCCGTACTTCAGCAATAACGGCCGCCCTAACTTCACCGCAAGCCAGTAATTGAACAGCGCGCCCAATAGACTCCCGGCAATACCTGCAAGAATTACGAGGGGCAGAGACATTTCACCTTTCCACGCGAGATAACCCGCAGGAGGCATGACAACTTCACTGGGAAAAGGGAAAAACGACGATTCAAGAAACATTAATGATACTATGCCTGTATAGCCCATTCTGCCGATGGTGTCAACAAGCCATGCAGTGAGCGCGCTAAGTATGTGCATCAGAGTCCAAGCTCCTCTTTTACTGACGGATCATAGGCGATATTCCCGCCCATTTCCTCAAGTTTTTTCTGTGAATGTGTTGCTGATATGAATCTTATCGTCCCTGAACTGCTCCTCATGCAAAGAGAACTCGTCTCAATATGCGCTCCGTGATAATGAACTCCCCTCAGCAAATCCCCGTCAGAACCACCAGCCGCCGCAAAGAATACATTATCGCTCTTCACTAGGTCGTCAATCGTAAGAACTGTATCACGGGTTAATCCGCGTTCCTTCGCTCTTGCTTCGTCATCCTCATTCCTGAAATAAGGCTGGCACTGCATGTTAGCATCAAGACACTTCATAGCGCACGCAGTGATTACAGCTTCGGGTGAGCCTCCAATCCCCAAAAGAATGTCTGCTGTCTCATGGCCGGGAAGACTCGTCATTAACGCTCCGGCTACATCTCCATCCCCTATGAGGCGTACCCTTGCGCCCATTTTCCTTACGCGCTGGAGGATTTCATTGTTTCGCGGACGGTCAAGCATTACAACTGTTGTCTCTTCAATCTTCTTGCCTTTAGCCTTTGCTACGATTCTTACGTTGAACTCTACAGGGGCTTGAATGTCAATATATCCGGCTGCTTCCGGGCCTGTAACAATCTTGTTGAGGTAGAAGAGATTATCAGGGCTGAACATTGAGCCTCTCGGAGCTGCTGCGATAACGCTTATTGCGCCGTCCTGACCCTGAGCCATTAAGCGCGTTCCGTCTATAGGGTCAACTGCTATATCGACTTCAGGGCCTTCACCCGTTCCGACTTCCTCGCCGTTGAAGAGCATTGGGGCTTCGTCCTTTTCGCCCTCTCCGATAACTACTACGCCCTTCATCGCTACCCCGTGAAGTACGTATCTCATTGCCTCGACTGCCGCGCGGTCAACCTCGTTTTTGTCGCCGAGTCCGAACCATCGTCCGGAGGCCATGACTGCGGCTTCAGCTGAACGGACGAGTTCCATAGCAAGATTTTTGTCCTGTGCGAACAATGCCATGATAGAAATTACCTCCCCTGAAAAAATTTTGTGTATGTGATTAATGATTGAGATTATATACTAAGCGCGGATATATTTGCAGAAAAAAAACAGGACAGGAATCTAAATATCTCCCCTGCCCCGTGAAAATCTTTCGTGAAAATCTTTGATGTTAAAACTTTGCTGTAAAAATAAAATCTCTCCGCTAAAATTCAAACATACAACGCCTAATCTAAACCGTACTGTTTCAGCAGCTGCCTGTAACGCTGTTCAACCTCGCTCAGCTGGGGTTCTTGACGTTTCGGCGCGGGTGCTGAAGGTCTCGGAACTGCTGCGTTCGTTGTTGGCGCGGTAACCTGCTGGGGAACATGTGCGGTCGGCTCTGACTGCTCTGAGGATTTCTTCTTCCCTGAAGACTCTCTCGGCTCATCGGAATAACCGCCCCTTGCAAGATACGTATCATCCTGTTCAACGAGGAACAAACGCGGGCCTCTCGGATCATTATCGGCGGCTCTGTAGCTCCCTCCGTGAACGGGGCATGATGAAGTCGGGCTTCTTCCTTTCGGGAAATATAACGGCACTGATTGACAGCCTCCCCGCGCAAGATAGCCTGTCGCACGGCATATTGAAACCTTGTCGACTTCTACCCAGTCGGGCGGAGCAGGGAAATTCGCGGGAGTCTCCATCACTTGAGTCGCATACGTCATAAACTTCTTCCAGACGGGAGCGGCAACAGTTCCTCCGAATGCACGGCGACCCATTGACTTGTGATCATCGCGCCCAACGTAAACAACCGTCGTCAAACCCGGTACTCCTCCGCAGAACCATGCGTCAATGAAATCGTTTGACGTTCCTGTTTTGCCGAATGTGTTTATCTTCGGAAGGGCGGCGGGCTTTCCTGTTCCTGCCCTCACTGCGTCCTGCATCATCGAACGGAGAGCGTAAGCCGTTTCGGGTCTCATGGCCTGAGTCTCTGCTGTCTGCCTCTTCTCTAAAACATTTCCGTCCCTGTCTCTAATCTCGCGAATCATAAGGGGGACGATTCTTTTTCCGCCGTTGTTGAAACAGTTAAACGCTACGGCCATTTCAAGCGGTGTCAAACTCGCAGACCCGAGCGCAACCGATAAATCATTGGGTAGATATTTCGTCTCAATACCCATGTTACGCGCCATCTTCACTATTGAGTCAGTGCCGATATAAGCCGCGACTCTAACTGCTACGGTGTTGTAGGAACTCGTCAAAGCCCTCTGCAATGTTACCTCCCCCGCGTAGCCTCCGCCGGAATTATGCGGAGACCAGCCTTTACCCTTGCTTCCTTTCTGCTTGAAGGTTATCGGGGCATCGAGGAAATGATCGCTGGGCATTACATCTTCTTCCATTGCGGCCGCGTAAACTATTGGCTTGAAACTTGAGCCGGGCTGACGGACTGCCTGAGTCGCTCGGTTGAACTTGCTGTCTTTGAAGTCCTTTCCTCCTACGAGTGCTAATACTTCGCCTGTTTCGGCCTCCAAGCAGACTAACGCTCCCATTACATTTTTGTTGAGACCCTGTATAGCTTCCCTTGCTTTTTCCTGAAGCCGTAAGTCTAGCGTTGTGTAAATTTCCATTCCTCCGCTGTAGACTTCATCTTTACCGTATTTCGGCAGCAAGTCATTGAAAAGCAAGTGAGATACGAAATAAGGAGCCATATTGTATTCTTCAATCTTATTTGAGCGGCTTCGGAACTCTAATTCCTCGTTGTAAGCTGACTGTCTTTGTTCGGGCGTAATCCAGCCTAGAGTCTCCATTCGTCCGAGAACGTAATTTTGACGGGCTTTAGCGTTGCTTATGCTTGACTGGGGATTGTAACGTCCCGGGTTGGCGATTAATCCCGCGAGTATTGCCGACTGTGCGAGGTCTAAATCTCTTGCTGACTTGTCGAAATACGTCCTCGCTGCCGTCTCAACACCCCAAGCTCCGCGCCCGAAATTTATCGTGTTAAGGTAGAGTTCCAATATTTTGTCTTTCGGGAATAACTTTTCTAGCCTCATTGCGATTATGATTTCTTTTGCCTTACGGGTGATGCTCTTTTCGTGAGTAAGGAATAAGTTTCGCGCTAACTGCTGTGTGATAGTGCTTGCGCCCTGAACCTTTCCGCCCTCTACAACGTCAGTCCACAATGCACGCATTATCGAGCCTATTCGGATTCCCCCGTGCTGATAGAACGCTGAGTCTTCCGCAGCAAGTACGGCGCGAATGATGTTTGGGGACATTTCGTGAAGCTCAAGCGGTGTCCTGTTCTCGATGAAGAGTCGCGCAATGACTTCCCCGTTTCTGTCATACATTATGGAGGGGAGACTGTTACGGGGATTGGCAAGCTCAACCATGCTGGGCAAATCCTCAGAGAGTTTCACGACATACCAAGCGACTCCCGCGCTTAAAGCACCTGTTGCGAGTAGTATCACAAGAAGAATCGTCATGAGTATAATCTTCATGATTGAGACATGCTTGCGCTTTCTGGGAGCTGGAGCCGGTTTTCTCGGGCGCGGAACTTCTTCTTCCTGTAATCTTTTGCGCTGCTTTTGCTGATTCCTGTAATACATTTCGTCGAGGTCAATGCGGTAATTTGTATTATTTCCACGCGGCCTTTGCGGGTTGTTTCTTTCGTTCATGCAAAATTACCCCTTTGTTCATGATTATTCAAATAATATCACAATGTTCGCTCAATTATCCGTATCATTCCGCCTCTGCGTTCGTAACCAGTCTCGTAAATGTCCTCAAGGCTGAACCATTGATACTCGCCGTAAGTTACCGTGAGAATGTTTATGCCCGACTCGGACTCGTCATATCCGGCCAAGTTGAACCAGTGCCACTGGAAATCATCGAGCTTTGGATTCTTGTGATGTAACAAAAGGAACGGTACGGGTAAATTTCTGTCAATCTGATCTGTTACGGCCTTTGAGAAATCGTCATAGCTCACGTTTCCCGAAATGCCTTCGAGGATTAAGCGTTCGTTTTTCACGGAGGCCATGTAATCGTAGAAGCCGCAAATATATGTTTCGAGGAAATCAATTCCGTGATAGCGTGGTGAAAGATAAGGTTTCATGCTTGAGGCGAACCTGACGAAATCCGAGCGCGATAATCTTTCGGGGTCATAGGGGTAAAGCGTTCGGTATTCGTTACGGCGTGAGAGAAATATGCAGGTGTCGCAGGCAGTAACGGCGGCGCAGCCTCCCATGTTCATGTCCCATTCTGGTAGCCAGTCCTGATTACCTCCGGGGGCGTTTTCGATCGTAAAGTAGCCGATAATTTTTCTGTGTGTCAATTCGTTAATCACCTTCTGTGAAAATTTACGGCTAATATTTTATAGCGTCCGTGAAAAAATAACTCTCTTCATGAATTTTTGAGATGAGAATTTTTGCCTGTTATTTCATTTTGAAGACTATGGATTTCTCGAAGCCCTATGACGCGAATCAGGAAGTCGTTGTAGTGCTTGCTGACGGGAAATAGAAGCCCTCGCAAGCGAGTAGAATCCTCCGAATATGACGAACTCCCCCGATGATGAGTCAGGGGAGTTTTTTTTGCGGCTGATTGTGGTTAGTCTTTTGCCGACTGTGAATGAGGCTGTATTGTCGCTGATAATTTCTTATATATTACCAACCCAAAACTTCTAATACGGAGCCATCATCAAATTCTACTGTTGTAACGTTTCCGCTGTCGTAATCTTCTTGGGTGAACTCATATTCAATGCATACTGAGGAATCTTCCATCATTTTTCACCTCCTTCTACCTTCTGCAAGCTATCCGATACCAGCTTGGCCATCATTCCGGGATGCCACATGTGTAACGGGTCTTTGAGCATTTCGATTCTGAGCTGAGGTATTACTTCCGCCACTATTCTCCCCGCAGTTTCTGCGGATATTGCTTTGGATTTTTCAGCTTTTCTTTCTGACATTGCGCTTAGTCCTCGCGGTCGATTTCTACTCCTATCCTGTCTCCTGCGAGTCCTCCTACAACAGCTCCGACTACTGCGCCGGGGATTGCTCCTCCGATTGCTCCTGCCGGCCCCATTGCAATGCCGATGTGTGCTCCCATTTCCGCTCCACCGATTGCTCCTCCGATTGCTCCACCTACTGCGCCGATTGCTTCAGCATTTCTTTTTCTGGCCACTTCTTTTTTAACTCCTTGAGATTTATTGTGCGGTTATTTTCAAGTGTTGAAATAATATCACAGGGAGGGGGGGAATCTGTCAAGAGACA
>JAFSLR010000127.1 GCA_017448375.1 Synergistaceae bacterium
AAGCGTATCACAGAACGTACAGACTTCCCGTGAGCATATCGCGTTGTTCAAACAATTACGGGCCTTATCATTTCCCCGAAAAGTTAATTCCCCTCATGATAATCAACGCTCTTCATGATAAGCCGCTGCCTGTTTACGGTCAGGGAATTAACGTAAGGGACTGGCTATATGTTGAGGATCATTGCAGGGCTATCGACATGATAATTCATGATACTGACTCGGAAGGTGAGATATTCAACATTGGCGGTCATAACGAGATGAGGAATATTGATATTGTGAGGCTGATTTGCCGTGAGCTTGGGAAGCCTGAGAGCCTGATTACGTTTGTTGAGGACAGGAAAGGCCATGACTTGAGATACGCTATTGACCCGACAAAGATATATTTGCGTTTGGGTTGGCGGCCTGAGACGAGATTCGCGGACGGTATAAAGAAGACAATACGGTGGTATCTTGAGAATGAGTCGTGGTGGAGGCCGTTAATCAGAAAATAGCAGTAAGTTATGCTGACTTGTTGCCATAAATCATGGTTTAACATGCTATCATACAACAATCACAAAACAAAGGAAGATGAAAAATGTTAGGCGATTTCACATACTCAAACCCGACACGCTTATATTTCGGGAAAAACGCACTTGACGGCCTCGCAAAGGAACTCGCGAATTACGGCAAAAATATTCTCCTCACATACGGCGGAGGAAGCATCAAGAAAAGCGGAATCTATGACTCAGTCGTAGCAGTCCTCAAGTCAGCCGGAAAAAATATCATCGAACTCCCCGGCGTAATGGCAAATCCAACATCCGAAAAGCTCATCGAAGGCGCAAAGTTAGCCCGCGAGAATAACGTTGACCTCATATTGGCGGTCGGCGGCGGATCAATCTGCGATTACTCGAAGGCCGTATCAGTCTCAGCATATTATGACGGCGACCCCTGGGACAAATACTTCCTCAAAATGGAAGAGCCCGAATGCAAGATTATCCCTGTCGGCTGCGTTCTCACAATGGTAGGAACAGGAAGCGAAATGAACGGCGGAAGCGTCATCACCAATCACGCTCAGAAGCTCAAAATCGGGCATGTTTTCGGCGACAACGTTTACCCGAAATTCTCAATACTCAACCCCGAATACACTTTCACAGTTCCTCAGTATCAAATGGTAGCAGGATTCTTTGACATCATGTGCCACATTCTCGAACAGTATCTTTCGGGAACGGACGACAATACATCGGATTACATCTCAGAAGGTCTCATGAAATCCCTCATCAACAGTTCGCGAATCGCCGTCAAGAATCCCAAAGACTATGAAGCCCGCAGTAACATTATGTGGACAGCAACATGGGCGTTGAACACCCTCATAGCAAAAGGAAAGTCAACAGACTGGGAAGTTCACATGATAGGTCAGGCTGTAGGGGCTTACACTAACGCTACGCACGGTATGACACTTTCGGCGGTGTCGCTGGCGTATTACAGGCACATTCTGAAGGACGGCCTCAAGAGATTTGCGCGTTTCGCCGTAAACGTTTGGGGCGTTAATCCCGAAGGAAAATCGGACTCAGAGGTTGCCGAAGAAGGATTGAAGGCGTTTGAGTCGTGGATGAGGGAAATTGGAGTCGTTCTCAGCTTGAAGGAACTCGGCGTTACCCCCGAAATGTACGAGGGAATCGCTGACGCAACATTCTTGCTTGAGGGCGGTTACAGGAAATTGACGCGCGGTGAAGTAATCGAAATCCTGAAGGAGAGCATGTAACATGAGCAGAATACTTGTAGCGTATTTCTCGGCAAGCGGTGTTACGGGGTCAGTCGCAAAGAAACTCGCTGAG
Source organism: Synergistaceae bacterium (assembly GCA_017448375.1). Classification (GTDB taxonomy): domain Bacteria; phylum Synergistota; class Synergistia; order Synergistales; family Aminobacteriaceae; genus JAFUXM01. The sequence goes on from JAFSLR010000127.1 coordinate 1,815, forward strand.
GCAATCGGAGCTGACATCTACGAGATTAAACCGGCAGTGAAATACACATCAGCCGATTTGAACTGGCAGGACTCAAACTCGCGTTCAAGCATTGAGATGAAAGACAAGACTTCACGCCCTGAGATTGCAGACAAGAACGCGGATATTTCCGGCCATGATGTAATATTCTTGGGCTTCCCGATTTGGTGGTACATTGCGCCGACAATCATTAATACTTTCCTTGAGGCTTACGACTTCAGCGGGAAGAAGATAATACTTTTCGCGACATCGGGCGGTTCAGGTTTCGGGAAAGCTGTTGACGGTCTCAAATCTAGCGCGCCGGGTGCAAGCATTCAGGAAGGGAGATTATTCCGTTCTTCAGTGTCAGTGAATGACCTCAAGAAATGGGCTGAAAGTTTGAATCTTTAACCGTAAAAAATCTTTTCTCCCTTGTGTAAAATCAGGGGAGAATTTTTTTGTTTACCCTTGCGATATAATTACCTTCATAATTTCCCGAAAGGAGAATCAAGAATGAAGAAAATAATTTTTGCGTCAGTCATCACCGTATTCATGGCCTCATGCGTTTTCGCCAGTGTCGTAATGACAGCGAGAGTCGGATTTTTAACGAGGCTCAACACGACGGAGGAAGAATTTTCCCGTATAATTCAGAACAGTGAAAGGGTTACGGGCTGGAATCTTCTTTCAAACCGTCATGAGCTTTACGGCGTTAAGTTCTATGACTCATTGAACACAATGATAATGGCACTGGACAAAGGCGAGATTGACGAGATTGCGCTACCCAATGTTGTGGCAGATTACATAACCCGTACAAACCCGCAGTACGAGATATGCTGCATGGCCTTAACGAGACTTCCAATGAGTCTAGCGTTTGGTTTCACGAAGGACAAAACCGAGCTTCTATGGAAGTTTAACCGAGTAATTCAGGAGATGGAAGACGACTGGACATTACCTGAAATTCAGGGGACATATATTTACGCCAGCGGAAAAGTAAAGCCCGTAGAGTTTGCGAAATTTGAAGGAGCAGAGACGATAAAAGCTGCTGTAACTGGAGACTTGCCGCCGATAGATTATGTTGACGCGGGCGGGAATCCTTCGGGGTTCAACACTGCACTTCTTGCGGAGATAGGACGAAGGCTTAAGATGAACATTGAGATTGTTCACATTGACGCGGGCGCGAGGAATGCGGCGTTGTCATCGGGAAAGGTTGACCTTGTTTTCTGGTATGAGACTGCCGAGAACGAAGCGTGGAAACTTGATGCCCCCGAAGGCGTAATATTGTCGAGACCGTATTACAGCTGGAACAAGTTTTTCCATATCAGGAAGAAATAACACACACGGACAAATCATTTTCTCCCCTGTGATTAAAGCGGGGGAGATTTTTTTAACGTTTACGAAAACATCATGCTGTTGTAACTTCTTGTAAGGTATTTTGATGTCTGTTTACTTTTTTCACATTATGCTGTTTTTTGCAAGGGCGGGAATTTGCCGGATTTATTTTTTACGAGTCATGCCCGATAATTAATATAACAAAATCCTGCATTTTGACAAAAGGAATGATTAGCTTGATTATCAACAACAATCTTAACGCTCTGTCAGCCCTCAGCCCCGTAAAAGCTGAAGACAGAATACCGGCTAAACCATTACAGCCGCAAGAAACAAGCCCTAAAGTAAATCCTGCTGCCGATGATGCTTCAGGACTGGAGAAGACACGCTCTCAAATTAAAATATATGACATGGCCGTCAAAAATGCTCAGGACGGTATCTCAATGCTGCGTGTTGCTGAAGGTGCGTTAAGCGATACGAGCGGCCTCCTTCACGAAATGCGCGAACTTACCCTGAAAGCCGGAAATGACTCCCTCAATATGCAGGAAAGGACTCAAATTCAGGAAGAAATAGACACCCTCAAAGAAAAGATTAATCACATCTCAGACGATACTAACTTCAGCACTAAAAGACTTCTTAACGGTAATTCGGGGGCTTTATGGTCAACTGATGACTCTAAAATCAAAGTCAGGGTTAAAGGCGGTTTGCTTATGGCCGATGAGGACGGACGATCCCCAAACACTGAGGCAAATTACAGGCTCGAAATTAAATCAGACCCGGGAGCCGCTCAAGTTCAGAAAAGTAACGTAATGAGCGTAACTGAAACTATGATTGTTGACGGCGATAATGATTCATCAATAGAAGTTTATTGCGACAAAGCATTATGGGAGATTGACCAGTTTTATGACTCTGAAGGCTCATTCCTTGTTGACAAGCCGCAGAAATTAACGCTCGTTCAGGGTAACGGGAAAACAGCAAGCGTTACGATTTACGGCGAGGACACATTGCAGGATACGGCCTCTAAAATCAATGACGCTATAGCACTCGGATTAGGTCAGGCAGTTTATGCTGATGACGCTTACCAGTTTGCAGTTGTTTCTGAAGGAACAGAGATTTCCCCCGAAGATGTATTTTCACGTTCGGCAATTCTTGATGACAAAGGAAGCATTACAGGTTACGACATTAAATCAACTCTCGTGATACGCAGCGCAGTGCAGGGGACTGAAGGCGAGATACATTTTGCCGGAAATGATGACTTAATTCACGCTTTCGGGCTTAACACAATCCGCGACTCTGAGGACGGTACATTCAGCGTTTCAGTATATGACGCTCAGACGGGGGAAGCAGTAGTGTCTGACATGAAGGTTACCGGCCATGAGCTTGGCGGAATAATTCACCCGAATATTGATGTCGATTTTGATCCTATGGCCGGAACTGTCGCCCAATGGAACGAGGACGAAAAGCAGTATCTCATGACTTCAGAAGGGACTTACACCGCAAATATTCATCTTTTGGGGAACGGATTGACCTTCCAGACGGGAAATAATCAGGCTGAAACTTTCACGGTACAGTTCGGGGACGTTTCATCAAACATGCTCGGAGTTGACCGCGTAAACGTAATGACACGAGAATTTGCAGAAAAATCTTTAGCGTACATTGACGAGGCTATAGACAGTGTGGTTAAACAGCGCAGTCAAATTGTATCGTACTCAAACGCCATTGAACGCTCAGTAGCAAACATCATGGTATCAGGAGAAAAACCAGACCGAATAACTGACGGTGATTACGCTAAACTTTCAATGAGATATATTGAGTTCCAGATATTGAGCCGCGCCGAAAATGCCGTAACTACTCAGGCAAACCAGCAGCCCGAAGCAATATTTAACTTGCTGGGAAATTCATAGCTCGCAGAAAATATATTTTAGCGTTAATTCCCTTCAAGAGTAAATATATACTTCAAGGGATTTATTTTCTCTCACTCTGTAATAACATATTCACATTCCAAATTACATCAT
>JAFSLR010000128.1 GCA_017448375.1 Synergistaceae bacterium
AGGTAATGCCCCCGAACAACTTTATCTGTCAGACAATGTTAGCCGGGAACAAGCTGGTATCATTCCGTTCATGGATCGATATTCCTTACATGGCCAATTCCCCCGAACCCGAATATAACCGCCTTAATGTTTACGTCCCCGAAGAATACTTCCACGAAGGCGGCACAATCAACGGTTACACCGCAAAGACCGCACCCATACTTCTGCCCAACGGAGTCGGAGGCTACATGCCAAGCCGTCAGTTTGTCCCCGCGAACGACAACAGGCACGGAGGCCCTAACATCGCTCTTGCCGGACTCGCGCACGGATATGTAGTAGTTTCGCCCGCAATACGCGGAAGGACTCTCCCGAACGGAAAAGCCCCCGCTCTAATCGTCGACTACAAAGCTGCGGTGAGATGGTTACGGCACAACAAAGACATTCTTCCCGCAGGAGATACCGAGAAAATCATATCGGACGGACTCAGCGCAGGGGGTGCGTTGTCGTCATTGCTAGGCGCAACAGGTAACGCAAAGGAGTACGAGCCATATTTGAAGGAAGTCGGAGCGTATGATGAGCGTGATGACATTTTTGCGTCAGCTGTCTACTGCCCAATCACGAATCTTGAGAACGCCGACATGCCCTATGAATGGATATTCAACGGCGTGAACACATACCACTTAGGCCCGGCACGCGAAATGGACGATAACATGAAGGCCGCTTCCGAAGCACTGAAGGCAGCTTTCCCCGCGTATTTGAACGGGCTTAAACTTGAGGGCTATACGCTTGATGAGAACGGCAACGGAACATTCCGGGAATATATCGAGGGCCTTTACGTTTCGGCGGCTCAGAAGGCACTTGACGCGGGCGAAAACGTAATGGGACTCGGCTGGCTCACGGTTGAAGGCGGAAAAGTTACGGGTGTTGACTTGGGGAAGTATGCTGTATGGGCTACAAGAATGAAGGCTGCCCCCGCTTTTGACTCGCTCAACATGAAGAGCTACGAGAACAACGAGTTCGGCGACAAGCATTTCACGGAGTACTCGTTCAGGCATTCAACGGCGGAAAATCCTGCGCTTGCTGACGCGGAGAAAATCTACATCATGAACCCTATGAACTTTATCGGCAAAGAAGGCGTGAAGACCGCAAAATTCTGGCGGATAAGGCACGGCGTTAAGGACAGGGACACTTCGCTTGCTGTTCCGGCTATACTTGCGCTGAAACTCAATCAGGCCGGGTATAATGCCGATGTTGCTGCGGTTTGGGGAGTTCCTCATGACGGGAATTATGATTTGCCGGAGCTTTTCGGGTGGATTGACTCAATCTGCAAGTGATAAGGGGAAAATTTGAGCCGGGATTCTTTGAGGGAGTCTGCGTCCTTTGGACTCCCCCTGCGGGTCTCGGTTTTTTTGCGGATTATTTCTTGTAGACATCGCCGCGAACATCAACATATTTTATTGTGATGACACGTTCAGGCGCATTCACCGACATAATCACGCGCCAGCCTCCAACACGCAAACGCCATTCATCACGACCCTTGAGAGGCTTTATATCACCGATAAGACCTTCATGAAGACGAGCTATAGCCACAAGAATACGTCTGCGCTCAGGCTGAGGAATTTTTGCGATTCTCTTCTTCGCTACGGGTGCAAATACAATCTCCCATTCCATTACCACAAATCCCTGAATACTTCCGAAAACGGAATCGCTTTCCCTTCGGCAATCTCTCGGTCAGCAATCTCAATCCCGCGAATCTCATCATCATTCAGCGGCGGCTCATCATCGCAATCAATTTCCTGTATCAATGCTCCGTAAATTTCCTCTGATACTGCGTTCAACGTTAATCACCTCACTGTCATTATTTCAGGCTGGCTTCCTCCGTCTTAATCTCCCAGTGTATCAGGAACGTTAGCGCACCCCTGAGAACGATTATCGCCCCAAGTATCGCAAGCTCCGACCACTCACGCACTATCACAGTACGCAGAACCTCTCCCCCCAGCTTGAACTCAAGCGACAACGCTATACCCTTCGCAAGCGTCAGCCTCACATGAGGATCACGAATGAATATCAGCCATATCGACTTTACCGCCGTGAATAACAGTATCGTTACTCCTACACATTCCATCATCAATATTCCGTACTGCACTATAAGCTGAAATACTCCCTCAATCTGATTAAGTACTTCCACAAAAAATACCCCCTTCCATGATGACACTATTCTACATGAAAAAGGGCGTTTTATTCTTCATAAAATTGGTTAAAATTGATTTTCTTTATCTGCGCTGATTTGTTGATACTTGGTTGATTTTATCAAAAAGCGGCGTAATACCTCTAGCTTTAGGTATGGGGATATAAGCAGCTAACAAGGTAAGTGTATAGAGAAGTCTAAAAAAATTAGCTTGATATTTTTTACTAATACTGTGTAATTTCAGTAAATAATTCAGTAAAGGAGGTGAGATAAGGAATGTATCTTACAATTAAGCAACAGTTAAAGCATTTGTCTACAGATGATTACCGTAATCTGCGTGAATTGTGCAGAGCGTCCAAAAACTTAATGAATGAGGCTCTTTACGTTAATCGGCAGTATTTCTTTTCGGAGCGTAAATATCTTGGTTACGAGAAAACCTACGCGATATTGAAGACTTCGGAGAATTACCGAATATTGAACTCGAATATGGCTCAGCAATCCATGAAAATTGTTGACGGTATGTTCGCTTCATTCATTGCTTTGCTAAAGCTGGTGAAGAAAAAACAGTATGACAGCAGAGCTGTAAAAATTCCGCGTTACCTGCCTAAAGACGGTTTTGCACCGCTGGTAATTCAGCAGTTCACGATAAGTAATCAAATATTTGTGTTGCCATATTCACGGCAGTACGGAGCGGAGCATAGCAAGATAACGATAAAAATTCCGCCGATACTTGAAGGAAAAAAGGTAAAATTCATAAAGATATATCCATTCAATGACGCTAAGTACTTTGAAATTCAGTACACATATGAAGCGACTGAAGAGCGAAGGGAATTAGACGAACAAAAAGCATTAGCGATTGATTTCGGAGTGAATAACTTGATGACCTGTGCGACAAGTGAAGGGCGGACATTCATAATAGACGGGCGAAGACTGAAAGCGATAAATCAATGGTACAACAAAGAGAATGCACGGCTTGCCAGTATCAAAGACAAGCAGAAATACGGCAATAAACCTACGTTCAGACAGAAACAGCTTGCAAGAAAACGAAAAC
>JAFSLR010000129.1 GCA_017448375.1 Synergistaceae bacterium
CCGATATGAGCATCCAGACTAATGCGCCCGGTCCGCCTAAGTGAAGGGCTGTTGCGACACCTGCTACGTTACCCGTACCGACTGTAGCCGCCATAGCTGTAGCCATTGCCGCGAATGATGAGATTGCTTTGTCCTCGCCTGAAGTTTTCCTGAAGCTGAAGACTTCCGACATCGCGTCAAAGAAGTACCTGAACTGAGGCATACCGAGTAACAATGTCAAGTAAACGCCTGTACCTACGAGCAATATTAAAACGGGTGCGCCCCAGACAAAGCTGTTTACGATCCCGTTGTAATACATGATAGTATCCATTATGCTGTTCATGTATTTTGCACGCTCCTAAATCGTTAAAATTTTCTAAGCATTATACTATAATCACAAAAAAAATTACGTTCGGAGGATTTTATATTATGAAGATTTTGATTGCGTCTGACATTCACGGTTCAGAAATTCATTGCGGGAAATTGATTGAGGCTTTCAGGAATGAAAGGGCTGAAAGAATGTTACTTCTTGGGGATTTGATTGACGGGAGTCAGAAAGTTGCTGACATGCTCAACGGAATAAAAGACTCTCTGCTGTGCGTGAGAGGAAATTGTGATCATGAGTCGGATCAAAGAATGTTAGATTTTCCAATAATGGCGTATTACTGTCTGCTGTTTGTCGGGGGGAAAGTTATCTTTGCGACTCACGGGCATAAATACGGAAAGGATAATCCCCCGAAAGCCGATATACTCCTTCAGGGTCATACGCACGTTCCGGCATGGGAGAATCTCGGAGGAATGCTTTACGTTAATCCCGGCTCGGTCTCGTTGCCACGTAACAAAAGCAAGAACAGTTACATTATGATGTATGAATGGGGAATGCATTGGAAGACTTTAGACGGGGAAATTTATCACGAGCTGAGATTTTAGCGTATTACATACCCAATCACACAGCACATTACCGAAACGCACATAGCAGTAACAAGAGGCTCAACAGGAATCTTTGCGAGACTCCCCAAAATCGCAAGAGTCGGTGAAAGTATCACTGACGCAAGAATGAAACGCGGATTAATTTTCCCCCTGAAGTATAACGCGCATAACAACGGCATGAATACGACAGAGGCTCTCAACATCATAGACATGAATCCCAAATCGTTAATTGCGTTTATCGGCATTAAGTTTGAGACCGTTACGGCAATAATCAGAGTGATGATTATCACAAGGCGCGAGAAAAATAACTTGTGCCGTTCAACAAATGACGAGGCCGAAAATATATCCTCAGTCAGAATCGCAGAAATTCCCAGCAAAAGTCCCGAACTCCCGCTGATTATCGTAATCAGGAGCGTACCGAGAATTATTCCCGCGAAAATCGGCGGAACATGATTCATCACAAAAGACGGGAAAACTTGAATCGTTGATGATATTACCGGCATATCAGGAACTTTAAGCCCGGCGGAAACTAAAGCGTTCACCTCAGCAAGCGTGATGTAGTTCGCCCGCATGAATAGCCCTATCATGACTCCCGCAACGCCCGCAGGAGGCACTAATATTCCAGCCCAGTAAAGACTCTTTCTCGCAGCTTCAGGACTCTTTGCGCTGAGAATGTACTGCATGTATGTTTGTGTCGACAAGATTCCCAGAATCAATGACACGCATGAGCCTAAATCCTTTAGGACTCCCCTTGCAGTTAATGACATGTAACGGGCTGTGAAGTCTGAATGCGATGATATTCCGCGAATGACTCCGAGATTTGAGGCGGTCAAAAAGTTTTCGGCGTTCGAGAATGCTCCCAATACCCCGCCCGATTCCATAAGCACAAGAACCAAACACGCTCCGCACGAAACGTAAAGCAATATCACCTTCACGATACCGCCCATTCCCGCGCCCCATGTCCCGCCCATAACGATGTAAAGGCACATGAATATTACGGTCAACACTCCGGCCATGAACGGACTCACAGAAGGATACAGCGCAGGAATGAATCCTATACACGCCGTAACCTGTGCTAATACGCTGGTGAATGTACCCGTTGTGCAGAGAATCCCGCCGGACTTTTCGGTTAATGCTCCGTATTCGCGCGCGATAATCTGGAACTGTGTCGTACATCCCGAATGCCTGAGCCTGTCAGCAAATGTGAGTCCCAGAATGATACAGCCGAGTCCCGTCCCCAATGTGAACCAGCACGCCGAGACCCCGAAATTGAACGCTAACTGAGTCGTTCCGAGCGTGCATTGAGAGCCGAGAAGAGTCCCCGTTAATGCGCCTGTCGTGAGCCATGATGACGCTTTGCCGCTGCCTGTGAGGAAGTCTGATGCCCCGTGAACTTTGCGTCCTGCGAGGAGTCCTGCGGTGCTTACGAGGAGGATTACGAATATTATTCCGATTTCAGTTATCATTTAGTCCGCTGCCCATCTCGCTGAAAAACTGCCGGGGGACATTTTCAAGCTACTTTTAAGGCTGTCGATTTCCTGACTGATTACAGGATTTAGTCTTGACATCATGATGTACTGTCTCACTGCGGCGCGTATTTCCCTGAGCGAGGCTTTAGCCTTAATCCAGTTCGGAGGGCTGAATACTCTGTTGTTCTGTGATGCCTCTGACGCAGCAAGCCCAAACGCCATATTGAAGCACTGACCCGCAATCGTTATTACTTTCTCAGTGTTTCCTGCACTCTTCATGAGTCTCAATGCTTCTGAAGGATCAGGCACAGCATCAGGC
>JAFSLR010000130.1 GCA_017448375.1 Synergistaceae bacterium
AACGTAAACGAGACACGGAAACGCCTTCACAGCTTGGGCATAGCTCTTGTAGCTTCTGATACTGGGGGCAACAAGGGGCGGACAATAGAATTTTCAACAAGCAACTGGATGCTGAAAGTAAAGACTCTTGGGAAAGGAGTCAGCGAGATTTAATTTAATGAGATGACGACAGCAGAAGAAAAAATATTGTGGCAGAAATATTCAAGCACCGGGCAGGGGCGGGACGAGCTTATTATGCGCTATTTGCCGCTGATAAAGTACGTTGTCGGAAGAATGGCCGTAACTCCCCCGCAGGGTTTGGACTATGAAGACATATTGTCATTCGGCGTATTCGGATTGATGGACGCGGTAGAGAAATTTGACCCGACAAAAGGCTACGTATTCCAGACCTACGCAATACCGCGCATAAGAGGAGCGATTCTTGACGAGCTGAGGAAATGCGACTGGTTTTCGAGGACGGGCCGCGAGAAAGTCCAGAAGTTTAACCGCGCAACAGAAAAGATACTCCGCGAAAAAGGCGAGATGGACGACACTCTCATAATGAAGGAAATGGGAGTATCAGAGGACGAATACTACGAGATTCAAGACCTTGCCTCAAGGGGTTACATAACGTCTCTTGATGACACAACGCCGCTTGATGACGGTGAAGTACCTGTTGAGGCTACACTTGCTGATGAGAGGGAGACAGCTTCAGACCGTCTCGACGATGAGAGCGATAAACAGCAGTTATCGGAGGCGTTAGCGGAACTCCCCGAACGTGAACGGCAAATGCTGAGCCTTTACTACTACGAGGGATTAACGCTGAAGGAAATTGGAGCGGTAATGGGGGTCTCAGAAAGCAGGGTCTCACAGATTCACGGTAAAGGTCTCTCAATGTTGCGCGCTATTCTGAGAAGGAAAATGAACGAAGTGTAAGGAGGTGAGAAATAATTGTTCGAGAAGGATAAATTTTATCTTGAAGCGAGGCCGGACGGAATATATTTGTCATGCTACACAAAAGACTTCAAGGAGAGTGATTTATACGCCTTCCTTAAGGAATGGGGAGTAGCGCGCTATGATTTCAAGGCAGTGCGAAAATTCATCAAGGACGGCGAGACATGCAAACTCTGCGTAAGGAGCGAGGCATTCGAGAAGAGCGCGAAAATCATCGTAAAACTTGACAACGCTAAAATGAATGCAACAGTTGAGATTGAGCCGCCATTTTTCACGAAGCCATGGCCTACAGTTGACGAGGTGAAGAGGAGTCTCGATGCTCACGGCGTTAAAGTCGGAATAAGCGATGATGCCATACAATCGTTGTTGGCGCGTAAACTCGCGAATGAGCCTGTTGTTGTTGCGACAGGGATACCGCCTATTGAGGGTAAAGACGCGGAAATCGAACTCATCAAAGACCCCGACAAGCCATTTGATGTTCGGGATGATGAAAAGATAGACTTCTGGAGCCGAAGCACAATCGTTACGGTTCACCCAGGACAAGAGATAGCAATAAAACACCCTTTGGTGAACGGGAAAAACGGTGTAGATGTTACCGGGGGAGTAGCAAAGGCGGCCGTAGTGAGGAATGTTGAGTTTTCATTCGGGGACGGACTGAAGCGCGATGAGATGAACCCCCTTCTACTTATTGCAACAGCAGAGGGACAACTCAAGAATGAACGCGGAAGGCTTGTAGTGTTACCAGAGCTTGATATTCACAGGGACATTGATTTTGCGATAGGGAGCATTGACTTCACGGGTGCTGTGAAAATAACGGGTGCAGTTCGGGACGGTTTCCACGTAGCGGCGCAGGGTAACATCACAATCAACGGCCCTGTTGAAGGTGCAGACATCGACAGTCAGGGCGTAATCGTGATTCAGGGCGGTGTTCGCGGAATGGGTCGCGGAACTGTCCGTGCGAACGGCGATATATCACTGAGTTTTGGGGACAATGCGACAATCCGCAGCGGGGGTACAATCCTCGTCAAAAACGCGATGTTACACAGCCATTTGTACGCGCAGACAGCAGTTGTGGCACTAGGTAGCGGAAAGCACTCCCAGATAGCCGGAGGAAGGATTGAGGCCGGACTTGAAGTTGCGTGCAACATTCTGGGTTCTGAAATGGGGACGAAAACAGAAGTAGTTGTGGGATTACCGCCCGAACAGCTAGAGAAGCGCAAGATTTTCACGACGGAAATAAAACGCTGTGATGATAATCTAGAACGCATAGAACCTAACATGAAGATACTCAAAACGCTTGAGGCGGCCGGAAAACTTGACGACAAGAAACGCGCGATGATGATGGACTTAACGAAGATGAAATTTCAGCTTCAGGCGGCGCGTGAGGGAATGCAGAAGGAACTCAAAGCTCTTGAGGAACAAATAGCCCTCGTAAAGGACAAGGGTATCGTTCGTGTTAAGGACATATGTTATCCCGGGACAGTAATAACAGTGAGGGGATTAACGTACATAGTACATGAGGTTTGCAAGTACACGGCGTTCATAGCTGATGATGAGAAACGGGCGATAGTTTTAGTGCCATATGACTACATGGCCGGGAAACTCGGAGGGGGTTAAAGAATGCAGCCTGTAAGTATGCTGATGTCAAACATGAATGTTGAGGCGATGACTCACCATGCCCCGAACGCACTTGCAGCAGCTCAGGACACGGGACAGAATCAGGAGATAGTCCGTGAGGGTATAAGGGCTGTACAGACGGTTCAAGCGAGCGAGGCATCTGCGGAAATGCAGAGGGTTCACCGCAAGACGGAGAATGACGAACGCGAAGGCCAGCGCAGGAATAATGAGCGAGATACGTTCGTGAAGTCAGAGAAGAAGAAAGACGGCCATGAATTAATTGCGCCGCTCAAAACGGAAAATGTCAAAAGCAAGAAGAGATTTAACTTTATCGCATAAGGAAAAAATGTAGCTCCCTTCGGAACAAGAAAGCCGGAGGGATTTTTGTTGAAGAAAAGCTAAGGAGGCAGAAAGAATGATACGTGAAGTAAAGGGAGTTGAAGCGGAAGGTCTTGCGGGCGGAAAGGGTAAGGCAATCCGATATGTGATAGTACCGCCTGAAGAGCTTAACGGGCATGGGAGGCTTTACGCGCGGATAGTGTTAATGCCGGGTTCGAGTGTTGGGTGGCACCAGCATGTGAATGACACTGAGCCGTACTATATTTTGCGTGGCGAAGGTGATTTCATCGAGGGGGACTCTGAGAATGACAGAAAGGTTACGAGGGTACATGCGGGTGAAGTGTGTGTTATTCGCGTGGGTCAGTGGCATTCTCTGGAGAATAATTCTGATGGTGAGCTTGAGTTTATGGCGTTAATCTACAACAAGCCGGGCTATATGAATTGAAATGAGTACATTTACGGCGTTAATTCACAGGGAAGATGATTTGTACGTTGCCGAATGTCCCGAAGTCGGTACGGTAAGTCAGGGTGTTACGATTGAAAGTGCAGTGAGAAATCTCAGGGAAGCCACAGAATTATATCTTGAAGAGACATCAATTATTCCGTATGAGCGAGCATTCATAACTACTTTTGAGGCTGTGTGCAATGCCTGAGCTTAACGGTTGGTCGGGGCTTGAAGTTATAGCGGTGTTACAGGGAATGGGATTTTCGTGGGTTCGCACAAAGGGTTCACATGCTGTTCTGCGTAAAGGCTCTGCGGTCTGTGTAGTGCCACTTCATGATGAGCTTGCAGTAGGTACTCTTAGGGGAATATTGAGGCAGGCAGGAATATCACCCTCTGAATTTCTGAATAACGCAAGGTAAAACAGGAGGAGGCAAAGCAGAAAATAATATGTATTCGCTCTCAGAATTATTCAAGAACTCAACGCATGATGACTCTATCTTCAGCCCTGAAACTGTAAGCGCAATCGAGGCCATGATTTACACGAAAGAATCACGCGGAAAAATCACCCCATTCATCAAATGCATAATCCGCAAAAAGGAAATACGTTTAACCCCCGAAGAAGCTGTGAGACAGTTATACGTTTACAGGCTTATTCACGAATACGGATATGACCCTGAAAATATCCGGCTTGAACACGGAATAAATTTCGGCCGTGAAGTGAAACGCGCTGACATAGTGATATTCGAGAAGGATCACCCTAATTCAGAATATATTATTGTCGAGGTCAAAAAGCCCAATTCACGCGACGGAAAAGCACAGCTAAAATCATACTGCAACGCTTCCGGCGCAATAATGGGGGTATGGACAAACGGTCAGGATTTCGACTACTATCGCCGTAAAGACCCGAATTATTTCGAGGATATACCCGACATTCCGAAAGCAAAGCAGAAACTCCGCGATATTCTCAAGGAACGCTGGACAATCTCAGACCTTGAAGACAAAGACAAGCTCAGGGACGGCAAGAAGTCTTTAACGTCATTAATACAGGAAATGGAAGACGATGTTCTAGCAGGAGCCGGAGTTGATGTTTTCGAGGAAGTATTCAAGCTCATATACACGAAACTTTTTGACGAAATGCAAAGCGGACGGGATAAATCGCGGGTCTTGGAGTTCAGGAATTACGGCGATACAGACTCTGACCTCAAAGCAAACATTCAGGCTCTCTTCAGTCAGGCTATGGGGAAATGGCCGGGCGTTTTCAACGACAACGCCACAATATCATTAACTCCTTCGCATTTGTCCGTATGTGTCTCGGCTCTTCAGGAAGTCAAGCTGTTCAACTCAAATCTTGATGTAATTGATGACGCATTCGAGTATCTCATGAGCAAGTCTCAGAAAGGCGAGAAAGGACAGTTTTTCACTCCCCGTTACGTTATCGACATGTGCGTTAAAATGCTCAACCCTCAGAAGCACGAGTCAATGATAGACACAGCAGCAGGCTCGTGCGGATTTCCTGTTCACACAATATTCCACGTTTGGAAGAATATTCTTGCGGAAAAAGGAAGCGAACAGAGCCATTTATTTACAGCAGAAGAAAAGCCCCCTGAGTGCCAGGACTATGTGAAGGATAAAGTTTTTGCGATTGACTTTGACGAAAACGCAGTGAGAGTCGCACGAACATTAAACCTCATAGCAGGGGACGGACGGACAAACGTTATACACCTTAACACGTTAGATTACGGACGCTGGGAAGAGACAACAAAGGCTGAAGAATGGATTGACATATACAATGACGGCTGGAAGGGTTTGCGCAGACACAGGAAGGTGAAAGATTCAAACGCTGATTTCATGTTTGATATTGTGATGGCTAATCCACCTTTTGCGGGCGACATCAAAGAGGGGAAAATCATATCACGCTACGAACTCGCGAAAGACTCAAAGGGGAAATACGCCTCAAAAATCGGCCGAGATATATTATTCATCGAACGCAATATTCATTTCCTCAAGCCCGGCGGAAGAATGGCAATAATACTCCCACAAGGACGCTTCAACAATTCGAGCGACAAATACATTAGGGACTTCATAGCGAGGGAGTGCAGGATACTGGCGGTAATCGGACTTCATGAAAACGTCTTCAAGCCTCACACAGGCACAAAGACTTCTGTATTATTCGTTCAGAAATGGGACGAGGAATTATGCCCTAAACGTGATGATTATCCAGTGTTTTTCGCGACAATGAGGAAGCCCGGCAAGGACAATTCCGGCGATAAGATTTACGTCCGGGACTCTGAAGGCCGAATATTGAGGGACGCGCATTATCACCCGATTGTGGATCATGATCTGTATAATCACGATGGGTTGACTCAGGACGGAATAGCTGAGGCGTTCATAGAGTTTGCGAAAAGAGAGGGATTAAGTTTTTTCGGTGATGCCCGCTTCTCTGAGGAACTTTACGGGGAATTAGTGAGCGGGCTTGAGGTCAGTGAAGTGATGTTGAGCGAGATATTAGCAGATTGCAGAATGGACGCAGAATATTATTCCAAGAAGTATCTTGCAATCTACGATAAGTTACAGAACTGTGTTTTATTGGGTGATATTGCCGAAATGCACGATGTATTTTCAAACGGTGCGTTTGCTTTTGTATTAAATACGCTGAAGGATAACGGGGAAAAGGTAGTACCTTATATACGTTCTATGAATGTTGGCAATATGTTTATTAATTCAGACGAACTTGCAAGAATTTCCGCTAAGGCTCATCAAGTGTTACCGTTATCTCAAACTAGATTACACGATATTATGATGGCTAGAACGGGCAAAATTGGCGGAGCTTCAATAATAACGCAAGGTGAGGTGAATTATAACTGTAATCAAAATGTGATTAAGCTGACAATTAATGAGCCTGAAAAATATAATCCGTATTACATTGCAGCATTCTTCAACTGTAAATACGGTATCTTGCAGGTAGAGCGTCAATCAACCGGAAATGTTCAGCCGTGGGTTAATATCTCAAAGCTCAAAGAGTTACAATGTTTCATGTCAAGTTTACCATTTCAGAGAGTAATAGAAGACAAGCTGAAAACAGCACATGATATTCTGAGAGAAGCAACGCAATCTTACGCCCAAGCTCAAACACTCCTCAATGACGCAGTACACTTCACCCCTTCTGAGATGTCAGCCTCAAACACAGCAACGGTATCATTCTCACAGGCATTCAGCACAGGACGGCTCGACGCAGAATACTTCATGCCGAAATATGACGAACTCTTTGCACACCTTGAGACACTCCCGACAAAGAAACTCGGCGAAATCGTAACCATCACAAAATCAATCGAACCCGGAAGCGAATATTACAGCACAGAAGGTATACCCTTTATCCGTGTCAGCGACATTACAGCAATGGGCATAACTCCTCCGGCAATACGAATCCCCCGCGATATTGTCCCTGACATTGAGACACTTTACCCGAAGGAAGATACTATCTTGTTATCGAAAGACGGCAGCATAGGAATTGCGTACAAAGTTGACTCTGATATTGAGGCTGTAACATCGGGGGCATTGCTTCATCTTCATGTTACTGATTCTGAAGTCCTGCCGGATTATCTTGCGTTAGTCCTGAACTCTGAGATTGTACAGTTGCAGGCCGAACGCGATTCAAACGGGGCAATCATTAAGCACTGGAAGCCGGATGACATAGCCCGTGTTGTTGTGCCGATATTTGACCGCGACACCCAGCAGACAATCTCCGAAAACGTCCGAAAATCCTTCGCCCTCAGAAAAGAATCCGAACGCCTAATCACCCTCGCAGTAAAATCCGTAGAACTCGCTATCGAACATGACGAAAACACAGCAATGAATCTCATCATTAATTCTTAGCAGGGAATTGACATTAAGCCCCTGTATTTGCTAAGATTACCAAGCTGTATTCACACAGACAATTTCAGGAAGGAGGGGAAATCTGCTGTTGATAGGACAGAAATTAGTCCGAAAAGGTTACAGCAACAAATTCACAGCAGAGACTAGTGCCGACAATTAATCAGTTAGTGCGATTAGGTCGCGAGGAGAAGAAAAGCAAGAGCAATTCTCCGGCATTACAGGGAAATCCGGCTCGAAGGGGCGTTTGCACCAGAGTCTACACGATAACCCCAAAGAAGCCTAACTCAGCGTTGCGTAAAGTTGCGCGTGTCAGACTGACAAACGGAATCGAAGTAACGTCATACATACCCGGAATCGGCCATAACTTGCAGGAACACTCAGTTGTTCTCGTTCGAGGCGGAAGGGTCAAGGACTTACCCGGCGTCCGTTACCATATAATCAGAGGTACGCTTGACTGCGGAGGCGTTGAAAGCCGCAGAAGAAGCCGCTCAAAGTACGGCGCACGCAGACCGAAGGCCAGTTAGGGAGGATTACTGAATTATGCCGAGAAAAGGACACATCAAAAAACGTGAACCCCAGCCCGATGTGAGATTTCATAACGCGGCTGCCGGAAGATTCATCAGTGCGTTGATGATGGGAGGAAAACGCAGCACAGCCGAGAAAATTTTTTACGGTGCATTAGAATCAGCTGCGGAAAAATTAGGCGTTGAACCCTTTGAAGTTTTCGAAAAGGCTATGGCAAATGTAACTCCAAACATTGAAGTACGTCCCCGCCGTGTAGGTGGCGCAACGTATCAGGTTCCAGTAGAAGTTACGCCCGAACGCGGAGTACAGCTTTCAATCCGCTGGATAGTCTCATATGCCCGCGCCAAAAAGGGAATGCCTATGAGTGAAAGACTTATGCGTGAGTTAATGGATGCATACAAAAATGAAGGAGCTTCAATCAAACGCCGCGATGACACACACAGAATGGCGGAAGCTAACCGGGCATTTGCACATTACCGCTGGTAGTCTG
>JAFSLR010000131.1 GCA_017448375.1 Synergistaceae bacterium
ATACGCCTGACGAACTCAAGAAGATTGATGAGCTTATCGGGCTGAAATTTGATGCTCTCACCTCAGCGAACCCGAAAGAAGTACAGAGACTCTCGGCTGAATTAAACGGCTTCATAAGTTTTTACGGGAACGGCGCAAAACTCAGCGAGGCGAGACAGGATACTCATTACTTGATTCACACTGACACATATCAGGGCATAAAGGCGGCGGAGCTAATACAGTCATGGGGCAGCGCGAACAATATCAACATGCAGCCGATGAAGATTGACGACCTCAACACGGGCAGCATAGAAGAGTTTATGCTCGGAGTGAATAATCTCGTTGAGTGGTGCGCATGGACTCTCCCCGGTTACCGTTCGCAGGGATACAGGGTAATCTTCAACCTTGTCGGGGGCTTCAAGTCCTTGCAGGGATATATGCAGACGCTCGGAATGTTCTACGCTGACGAGACCGTTTATATCTTTGAGACTGGCGGGGAGCTTCTGAGGATTCCGAAAATGCCCGTTGATTTCTCAGCGAACGCAAAACAGTCGGTACTCGAAAATTTCGCGGCATTCCGGCGCATGGAAATGGGCAGCGTACCTCGTTCAGAATATCCCGCTATCCCTGAGACGCTGATCGATATTATTGACGGGAAGTGCAGTATTTCCGCGTGGGGTCACATCATCTGGGAGGAAGTACAGCACGAGGCATACAGCAAAGAAATTCTGCCTCCTCTTTCAGAACGGGTAGTAATAAGCAGCAAGGCAGAAGATATAATCAGCAAACTTCCTTCCGAGAGAATAACGCGCTTCAATCAGGCAGTAGACAAACTGTCGCGCTACATTGACTCGGGAATGAAGGACAACCTCAACAGTTGCAACTTGCGCCAGCTCAAGAGCAATCCTGTACCGCCTTCGACCCATGAGTTTAATTTGTGGCCTGATATGGGAGGCTGGCGGGGCTTCTGTCATTATGAGGGCGACAAGCTGATTATTGACGATACGGACATGGGACTCGGACATCGTTAGCATTAGGGCTTGCATTTGCGCGTATGTTCCTGAGGAGTCCTAAGCTCTACATACTTGACGAGAGCGCAGACAATCTTGACGCTGCTACGGCTGAGAAGGTAATCCGCAATATCGAGTCTCACGCGGAAAAAGTTGGGGCCGGCATCATCTATATCTCGCACAATGAAAACATCATGAAGCGTTGCGGGAACGTAATCAATCTCACTCCTTCACCTGTGAGGCACGCTGCATAGGGCAATATCAGCGTAATATTCAGACAATCAGTGTCGCGCAATGGTCAGGCAAATTCCGTGTCATGAAGCGTTAATCTGCAAGCATTTATGATTCGGGGAAAATCACTGTCTGACCAAAGCATTTTTCAGGGCGTGAAAACGGGGTTTTTGCGGGAGATTGTCGCACGGAGGAAAATATACGCTCTCAGTGTTTGCAGGTCTTTATGAGTTCGCACGCTGAAACATTGCGTAATTTCTGCAAACGTGCTAAAATCCTCAATGTAGTAAACAAGAACCCCGTCAAGGGGTTACGAACCTTCCTATAAGGGATTGAAACTCCCCGACAAAAGAGGGAGTTTTTTTCTTACCCATTCACCCAAATACACGCTATATATAGTGAGACAAGCAAATAAATCTGACAGGAGGCTTCCAGCATTGACGATTAACAGTTTCGGCAATAACTTCCTCCGCGATATTCCCCCTCATGAGGCGTTCCCCCCCTCATCATCACCCGCTCCCGCCCCATCTCAGGCACAATCAGCTTCAGATTTCGTTTGACGCTCAGGACTGGGAGATTCTTTGCAGGGTATTCGGCGATGAGGATACCGCTTCGACTGCCGCAAGGATCATCAGCATGTCCCCGCCCGAAATGAAGGTTACGGCCTTTCAGCTTATCGATCTCATTAAGGAGAGTGAGTAGTAATGCCCAATTTCAATTTCAGCAACCCCGTAATGAATAACAGCGTCAGGAATCTTTACAGCGAGCTTTACGGCATGAACGGCGCAATCTTCAGCGACACCCTTGAGGACTGCCCGTATGAGGTGGCTGTTCTCTCCAGGCTCACGGCGTATCTCAAGTCCAGCATTAAGGGGAGGGGTTAGCATGGACATTCGCAGGACGGCTCTTGAGATCGGACTTTTCGAGACGGCGAAGAACATCGAGAAGGCCGGAATTATTGACGATGACGGAAATTCGATTCCCTTGCCCGCGCCTGACGTGCGCAAAGGTGATTTCTAGCTGCTAATCATCACGGCAATGTTTTTCGCAGGGATATTCACCGCACAGATTTCGGGGAATGAGAGCAGCGAGCCGATGAGGAAACTTGCAGTGCTGAATCTCAAGAGCCAGTACAAGAACTGCGGAATGCACAAAGATGTTTTGTCGGGTCTGATGATAATTTTTTCCCTACAGTGAGCCAGAGCGGATAATCAACTATCTTGTTCAGATGTCAATAGCTCTTGCCGTTGCTAATATCTTTATGAAAGGAGGCGTGAACACTCGCGACTTTAGTCGTTAGATGAAACGCCATTAACTTTTTGCTATAATACTACGTAATTTAGCGGTTAGTCGTTCCGCATTAACAAAAATGTAGCAACACTATCAAAAGCAATACGGGGTAACACTTGCCTCTCGCCGCAGCGTAGCACTTAGAGATGAAAATCTCCGGACTGAGTGAACTATGACGGGGTCTACGAGAAAAGGTGTAAAGATAATGAAACAAAGTAATGTTGTGTCCCTTTGGGGCTATACAGTAGGGGCGATGTGTACACGCCTGTAAGAATAAGGATGCCTGTAACGGGAGGAAACTTAAAATCAAACTTCTTGCGAAGCCTGCGACTTTAGTCGTAGGAGGTTCACAGCAATCCAGGATGAAATGATACATAACTGGCACACAGGATTATTTGGGAGACAAGTGCAGCATTCAGCAATGGGTTATATTAAAGCGAAGTTGAAGAACAACTTCAAGACCTATGTAGTATCCCGACATTATCCCAGTACGCAAATATGTCCAGTGTGTGGCAGATTAACGAAACATCCATTGAAGAAACGAGATTATGATTGTAGTTATTGCGGGTGGCATCATAAATCTCGAGATGAAAAGAGTGCTCTTGTAATCTTGGCAAGGGCATTATATGAAGTAGAAGTAAAGGTCTCTCCGGAACAGAGAGCGAAGAGTCTTGTGGAGGTTTGTTCCTCTGCGCATGTATCATTGGGTACTATGTGTAAGAACTCGCCTGTGAAGCAAGAAGCCCAAGTGCTTTAGTCTTGGGTAGTTCACCACAAGAAATTTTCACTCCCCGCTAAAGTCTCTCATATCACCCTCCGAAACTGTCAGTGAAAAGAGAAGAGGCAATCAAAAATTCAAGCCTCAAAAATCTAAAAATCACCTAAATCGCGATTAGGAAAAAGGTTTCACAGGCGCACAAAGTTTTTACCCTCGTAGCACGTGAGGGGAGGAAATTTCCCCAGTACACGGAAGAATTGGGGACAGCAACAACAAATCACACAAGGAGGTAACACACCATGTCAATGGTAATTCAGCACAATATTCCCGCTCTCCAGAGCTACAATATTGTAAATAACACAAGCAACGCACTCCAGAAATCAATCGCTAAACTCTCAAGCGGACTCCGTATCAACACAGCCGCTGACGATGCAGCAGGACTCGCTATCTCCGAGAAAATGCGCTCACAGGTCAGAGGACTCGACCGTGCAGTCGCAAACACTCAGGACGGTATCAGCCTCATCCAGACAGCAGAAGGCGCACTCAGCGAGACACACTCAATCCTTCAGCGTATGCGCGAGCTCGCAGTTCAGGGCGCAAATGACACTCTCACTCAGCAGGACAGAAGCTACATTCAGGAAGAAATTGACCAGCTCAAAGAGGAAATCACCCGTATCGGCAACACGACACAGTTCAACAAGAAAAAGCTCCTCAACG
>JAFSLR010000132.1 GCA_017448375.1 Synergistaceae bacterium
ATGAGGCGAGCATAGCGGCTTTAGGGGACTCGCACATACTCATACAGCGTGTGAACGGGGAAGCGGCCATGAAGAATATCACGGGCGATGAAAGAGTGAGGGAGATTGCGCGAATGCTGTCGGGGTCTCCTGATATGTCAGAGGCTCAAGAACACGCGAGGATATTGCTTTTCTCGGAAGCTGGAACGTAACAAACAAAAAAGGAGCGATGACAGTTGACAGATGTAATTCATTTGAAGAATGAGGATATAACGAAAGAACTTTTTGACCGGGCGCAGTTTATATTCTGGGCAGCAGGCGGTGCAATGGGTGATGGCGGAGCAGTATACGTTGTTGGTGACGGCGGAAAATCTTATTACTGCAACTGTGCTTACGGCGATTATGAGACAGGCTATGTTGCTGACTACAGACTCGTAGCTGAGGCATGTCCTATGATTGAAGAGGGCGAAATTCCAGAAGGCTGGGTATACCATTACTTGGGAGCCGGAAATAATCTGGTTTACCGCAGTGAATATGATGGGGAATATTGCAGGATTCTCGATGAGCTTATCCCGTCTAAATATGACATTGAGTATCAGGCGTGGCAAGATATAGCGGTAAAACTTTGCAGTAAAGTAAACGGGTGAATAAAATCCCCCCTCACCGCGAACGACAAGGGGGAAATCTTTTGCGTTACTCTAATAATGCTGTACCGTCTCCGTTGAGTGTTACTCTGTACGTTTCGAGAAGATCAATCCCATACCATGATATTGAGCTTCCGTCGCCGAATACTGCCTGAATGTCCCAGTATCTTGTTCTGCCGACACCAAAACGCACCGTTACCGCCTCGCCATCGTCCATAACATCAGAACCGAGTATATCTTCTTCCCAGTCGTTTGTGCTTGACGGGCTTATGTTGATGACGTAGATGTCCGCTCCAGTGTTGTTGACGAGAATAAAATCCTGCGCCCCAGCGAATGACATTCCCGCAAAAATTACCGCCATGATGAAACCCAATAATACGCATGTTGCCTTCTTCATTATTATTACCTCCTGAAAAATCATACTCTGGCAAAATTTCTATAATGCTGAGAGTTCACCCTGAGTCAAAACTCTTATTCCTTCAAGCCTCAATATCTCTTCGGGATTCTCACTGCCCGACAGCTTGAATACAAGAACAGGCATTCCTCCGCCCCCTAAAGCACCTGCATTTTTCCGGCTCAAAACAGGATACATATACTTAATTTCCATTCCGGCGCGTTCGATTATATTCAGGAGCTTCGCAAGCCCCCCGGCCTCATCAGGTACTTCAACCGCTACAACATCAGCCGTGTTCGCCGTGAATCCTGCCTCCCAAAGTGCTGACGATGCCCACAAAACATTGTCCGCAATTATTCTCACTACACGGAAATTACCAGCCTCTTCAACGGTCAACGCTCTCATGTCCGCATTCTTACCCGCAAGAACTTCTGCCATTCTGCTTAATGTTGCTGACTGGTCATCAAGTATCACTGAAATCTGCTTTACGCTCACTGAATTAACACTCCCGAAAAGTTCATTTACAACAAAATTATAGGAGGCCGCCGCGTTCAATGCAACAGCCCCAGAAATTTACCCGTTGTGTGGTTATAACACAGTCCCTGCATTTCAGGTATAATTTCATTATTTGCAAACACAATATATTTCAGTATGTAATTATTTGAAGGGTAAGGCAGGCACGAACTCAAAGAAAGGGGAAAAGTAATCATGAATTTTCTTTCTCCGGCAGAAATAGCAGACTTCACAGTGAACACGGGAATAAAGAAGGCAGGATTAACACCGTCAAAACAATTCATTCTTGGGATATTGGCGGGTGCGTTCATAGCATTCGGAGCTCAGGCAGCAAACCTCGTAACACACACAATGACCGACACAGCTTCAGCGAAATTCACAGCGGGATTAATATTTCCGGCGGGGCTAATCATGGTTATCATGGCCGGAGCTGAACTCTTCACGGGGAACTGCCTTATGATAATTTCTCTTGCCGAACGTAAAATCACACTGTCAAAATTATTATCCTCATGGCTTGTCGTGTATTTAGGGAATATGTTGGGCAGTGTGATTGTCGCATTTCTCGTTTCAGTTTCGGGGCAATGGAACATGACAGCGGGGCTTCTCGGAGGATTAACGCTGAAGACGGCCGCCGCTAAAATCTCGATTGGTTTCACAGAGGCCGTAACGCTTGGGATTTTGTGCAACTGGCTTGTTTGCCTCGCGGTTTGGATGTCATTCGGGGCAAAGGACGGTATCAGCAAGGCAGTATGTATATTCTTCCCGATATGGGTATTTGTAGCGTCAGGGTTTGAGCATTCAATCGCAAACATGTACTACATTCCGGCGGGAATTATGGCGAAGTGCAGCCCGTCATACGTCAGCAAAGCACTTGAGACGGGAGCATCACGGGCAGGAATTGACGCTCTGAATTGGTGCAGCATGTTCACGCGGAATCTTCTGCCCGTAACTTTGGGGAATATTATCGGCGGTGCAGTATTTGTGGGTCTGGCTTACTGGTTCACGTATTTAAGGGGGAAAAAGTAATGAGCATAACGAGAACGCCTACAGGCCATGAAGTGAGCGAGGAGACATTAACGGAACGGGTGATGAAAATCCATGAGGTTGAAGATTTCCGGCTGGTTCAGACTGGGATTAACGCCTACAGGATTCGGGTGTTGCCGAAAAATAACGCTGATGTTCGGGGGCTTAAAGGCTCTGTGCTTGATGCACTTGTTGATGTTTACGGAATGAGGGCGGATTACGACATTGACATTACGTTTGATGATCCCGAATTGAGTCCCGAAGGCGAACGCGCAGTAATGAGGATATAGGGAGGAAAAAATTTCCCCTCCGGCCATGTGCTAGAGGGGATTTTTTGTGCCTAATTCTTTACGGCGATTGCTGGGTGATAGATTGTGTGAGGATTGAGCCAGATTGAGACGGAGATTTTTCGGTCTTTGGGGATGGCTGTAATCTCATTCCCGGTGCTGTCGAAGAACTCTGCAATCTCATCATCATCGGACGGTGTATCAGAGTTTGCGACATACATCAATTCTGCGCCCTCTGGAACGTCATCGCTCAATGTAACATCAAAATCATACATTCCGGCCTCATCGCGTGAAACTGTACCGAGTTCGGCGAC
>JAFSLR010000133.1 GCA_017448375.1 Synergistaceae bacterium
GGAGGAACAAAGCATGATGTCCCTGACGGAGTGATTCTCTCAGAGCCTTACTACCAGTTTGACACGTTCTATCACTTAAAGCCAACGAAGTAACGCACAAAAAACGGGGGATAAGATTATTCCCGTCCCCCGCTAAATTTTTTCCCAAATCAATTATCAACGCCGTAAAATTCGCTCTCAGTTTTCGACCGCTCAACAAGAATCGAACTCTGACGGAAAAGTTTCAACGCCTCGTCCATTATTTTCCGCACAGACTCTTCTGACGCATCAACGATAACGCATACGAGAGTCTTCTCGGTGAATGTCTTTTCGCCTTCGTGCCAGAATCCCTTAGCATCATACACCGTGTAGCCGTCAACGTATTTCCCTGCAATGTTCACGAAAATTTTTTTCGCCTCGCTGAGTTCATATGCAGGTTTGCCCGTTTTGCCGTCATTCATTCCAATGTAGAGCGTGTAATTCGTGTGAGTCTTGAACTTCAGAGCTGAAAACGCCGGGGAAGCTATAAGCGCAATAATTAACGCAGCAGAAAAGAGCCTGAAAAATTTTCTCATCAATAATTCCTCCTGAAAATTTCTGTGCATTCATTATAATATAGCAATAATTTTACGGAAGGAGATAAAACCTTTATGCCCCTTAACGAAATTCTTTACAGGATTCTTATTCAGGGCGGCTCTTATATGACAATCCTAAAGGGCCTCAACGCTACTATTTACATCTCGTTTTTCTCAATGCTTTTCGGGACTCTTCTCGGCGCATTAGTGTGCCTCCTGAGAATGTCAAGCCTCAAAATCTTGAACATTCCCGCGAAAATCTACATCATCGTCCTTAGAGGCTCACCCGTTCTCATGCTCTTAATGCTGATGTACTACGGAATCTTCGCACGCAGTCCCCTCGACGCAAACACAATCGCTGTCATAACATTCTCGCTCAACGTTGCAGCACATGTCGCGGAATTACTCCGGGCTTCAGTCAGCGCGACCGACAAAGGACAGGTTGAGGCAGCAAGGACTCTCGGATTCTCAGCGTGGCAGGCATTCAGGCTCGTAACATTGCCGCAGGTGATACGGATCGCAAAGCCCGTTTACCAGTCAACAGTCGTCAACCTCATTCAATGGACAAGCGTTGTAGGCTACGTTTCAATCACAGACCTTACGCGCGTAATCAACAACATAGCCTCAAGGACAATGCAGCCGATGATAACAATCATAATCGGAATGCTGATATACCTTGCGCTTGCGTATATAGTTCACGGGATTTTCGCGTTCACTGATTACCTTCAGCACAGAAAAGAGGCCGCAGCATGAGCCTAATTGAAGTTCGGAATCTCTGCAAATCTTTCGGGAGTCTCAGCGTACTTCATGACGTTAATTTGACGGTTGAAGAGGGCGAACGCATAGCGATAATCGGCGGTTCAGGGTGCGGAAAAAGCGTTTTCTTGCGGTCTCTCGAACTCTTAGAGCGTCCCGACAGCGGGCAGGTATTCATTGACGGCGAAGAGATTACCGCAAGAGGTGCTGACGTGAACAGGATACGGCGCAAAATGGGAATGGTTTACCAGAAATTCTATTTGTTCTCGCACATGAATGTTATGGATAATTTGTGCCTCGCCCCCGTCAAGCTCGCAGGAATGTCCCGGCAGGAAGCCGAGTCTCACGCTATGGAATGGCTCTCGAAAGTCGGCCTTACCTCAAAGGTTCACGCAATGCCCGAAAATCTTTCAGGCGGACAGCAGCAGAGAATCGCAATATGCCGAAGCCTCATGATGAATCCCAAAGTCTTGTTGTTCGATGAGCCTACGAGCGCGTTAGACCCCACAATGGTCGGCGAAGTGTTAGCGATGATACGTATGTTGACGAAACACAACATGACAATGCTTATCGTTACGCATGAGATGAATTTCGCGCGTGAAGTTGCTGACAGGGTGCTTTTCTTTGCTGACAGGGGGATATATGAGCAGGGGACTCCGTCTGAGATATTCGACAGTCCCAAACGCGAAAAGACAATCGCATTCATACGGAAGCTAAAGTATTTCAGCTACAACATAACGCGGAAAGATTTTGACCTTCTCGAAATGCAGGGGAAGATTCGCGACTTCACCGAGAAATACGGATTGTCATCAAGGCTTGCTTACAGACTCGAATTGTGCTGCGAGGAATTAATCTACGAAATGATTTCGGGGTGTTTTGATGACGGGCGGAATGTTGATATTGACTTGGGCATATCGTATTCAGAGGCTGACGGCTCAACGGTGATGGAGCTTTCATGCGGAGGAAAGGACTTTAACCCGTTCAACGTTCCCGAAGATGATGATGTGCATTTGGGAGTTACGATGCTGAAGAAAATATCTCAGGGAAGAATCACTCATAACTATTTGGGCGGCGAGAACAGAATCGAAATTATACTTTGAGTCTGTGCGCTGAAAAATTTATCTTAACACTTTATGACTATGCTGTAAAAATTTCCCCTCTGCATTCATGGCCGGGGGGATTCATTTTTACAATAACCGCAAAATTTCTCATTCACTATGCGTTAGATTGGGCTAAAATATTCACATCTTCATTCACAATTTACACTGCAAATATTTGACGGGCAATTTCTACTGAAGTCTCAATGCGGGGGCTTTAAGGTTTCGGGAAATTTCCGGCCATGTTTG
Organism: Synergistaceae bacterium; assembly: GCA_017448375.1. Classification (GTDB taxonomy): domain Bacteria; phylum Synergistota; class Synergistia; order Synergistales; family Aminobacteriaceae; genus JAFUXM01. The sequence continues at coordinate 2,657 of JAFSLR010000133.1, forward strand.
CGGAAGAAACATCAAAAATTTCACAGGAGGAATCATTGACATGTTTACACCTGGACCAGTTTTAGGCGAGTTTTTCGGAACGCTCGTTCTTGTCGTATTCGGAGACGGAAACGTCGCTAACCTCGTACTCAAAGACTCAAAAGCTAACGGCTCAAACTGGGTTCACATCTGCTGGGGCTGGGCTTGGGCTGTAGGACTCGGCGTGTTCGCGGCAAATGGTCTCGGCTCACCGCAGGGAGATTTGAATCCCGTTGTTACAGTCGCAAAGACTCTCGCCGGAACATATGCTTCATGGGGCGAGGCTTTCAGCGTGATAATCGCTCAGATGTGCGGAGGCTTCTGCGGTGCCGTTGTAGTGTGGCTCGCGTACCTGGATCACTGGAAGGGTTCTGACCCAAGCGCACAGCTCGGTGTTTTCTGCACAGCCCCCAACAAGTCAGAGAAAGACCGCAGTCTCCCTTGCTGCTTCCTGACTGAGGCAATCGCAACATTCTTCCTTGTTACGCTGATTATGTGCGTGTTCTCTGAAGGTGTCGCGACAAAGGCAGGTTTCACACCCGGAGTTGGTACATTCCTTGTTGCCGGAATCATTTACGGACTCGGCGCGGCTCTCGGAGGGCCTACAGGTTACGCGCTGAACCCCGCAAGAGACCTTTCACCCAGAATCGCACACTTCGTACTCCCAATACCCGGCAAGAGAGATTCAGACTGGGCATATTCATGGGTTCCTGTAGTCGGCCCGTTAGTCGGTGCAGTCTGCGCTTACTTCTTCTGCCACGCCTGCGGGATAATGTAGCGTAAATTCACACACAGCCCCCGCAATTTTCACGCAAGGAGTCAGGCAATGTTATTCAAGTTGTTTGGGAAAAAGAAAGATGACAGCAAGCCTTCGGAATCATCATCAACAGAAATGAAACAGGAGGAGAAAATTTCAATGTCAGGCAAGAAATATGTAGCCGCTATAGATCAGGGAACAACAAGCACACGCTGTATGCTTTTCACGAAAGACGGAAAGCCCGCAGGTTCGTACCAGATGGAGCACGAACAGATTTTCCCGCACCCCGGCTGGGTCGAACACAACGCAATGGAGATTTGGAGCAGGACTCAGGACGTTATACGCGGTGCACTGAACGCCGTAAACGCTTCGCCCGATGAGATAGCCGCCGTTGGAATCACGAATCAGCGCGAAACAACAGTTGTATGGGAGAAAGCTACAGGAAAGCCCATCTACAACGCGATTGTTTGGCAGTGCACAAGGACTCAGGATTTCTGCGCGGAATGGCTCAAAAAACCCGGCTGGGGTCAGAATGAGAAAGGCGAAGGAAAAGTCAAAGATATTACAGGACTTCTCATTAACCCGTACTTCTCAGGGACAAAAATCCGCTGGATTCTCGACAACGTTCCCGGCGCAAGAGAGAAAGCAGAAAAGGGAGAACTTCTTTTCGGGAACACTGATACTTGGCTCATCTGGAATCTTACGGGCGGCGTAAACGGCGGAGTTCACGTAACAGACGTATCAAACGCTTCACGTACCCTTCTGATGAACATCAAGACGTGCGAATGGGACGAGGAAATGATGAAGGAGCTTCAGGTTCCCGCGTCAATGCTCCCAAAGATTATGCCCTCAAGCGCGGTTTACGGAATGACAGCAAAGTCCGGGCCTTTCGGTGCAGAGATTCCTGTTGCGGGCGATTTGGGCGACCAGCAGGCAGCGTTATTCGGTCAGGCGTGCCTCAGCGAGGGTGAAGCAAAGAA
>JAFSLR010000134.1 GCA_017448375.1 Synergistaceae bacterium
GATGACAAATGCATTAAATGTATGCGCTGTGTTCAGGTTTGCGACAAGATTCAGCAGATGAACGTTTGGGACATAGCGAAATCCGGCTCACGCACAACTGTAGGCGTTACGGGCGGTAAAGAAATTACTGACCCCGAAGTACACTGTACAGTTTGCGGACAGTGCATAACACATTGCCCGGTCGGTGCGCTGGTTGAACGCGATGACACCCAGAAGGTACGCGATGCATTTGCGAAGGGCGACAAGATTATGATTGCGTCAGTTGCTCCTGCTGTGAGAACGTCATGGGGCGAAAAGCTCGGACTTTCACACGAGGAAGCAACAGCTGAGAGACTCGCGGCGGCGTTGAAGGCTGTAGGATTCAATTACGTTTTCGACACAGATTTTTCTGCTGACTTGACGATCATGGAGGAAGGCTCAGAATTTGTAGCGAAACTCAAGAACGCAGCAGCAGGAAAGCCGGAGAAATTCCCGATGTTCACATCATGCTGCCCGGGCTGGGTACGCTTCATCAAGATGGAATTTCCTGATCTTGTTCCGAATCTCTCATCAGCGAAATCACCCCAGCAGATGTTCGGCGCAATCATTAAGACGTGGTACGCTCAAATTCTCGGAGTTGAGGCCGACAAGATATATCACGTTTCATTCATGCCCTGCACCGCAAAGAAGTATGAGTGCGATGTTGACTGCATGAACGCTTCAGGCGCGAGGGATATTGATGTTGTACTGACAGTTCGCGAGCTTGACAGGCTCATAAAGTCAGAAGGAATTGACGTTAAAGCGTTGTCTGACGGAGAATTTGACGCACCTTTGGGAACAGCATCGGGCGCGGGTCATATTTTCGGTACGACCGGCGGAGTCATGGAGGCTGCATTACGGAGCGCGTACTATCTTGTTACGGGGAAAAACCCGGACGCAAACGCATTCCGTTACGTTCGTGATTATGACGGCATAAAGGAAACTGAGTTTGAGATTGCCGGAAAGAAATTGCGTATTGCTGTTGCTCACGGACTGGGGAATATCCGCAGGCTTTGCGAGGACGTAAGAAGCGGAAAAGCTCAGTATGATTTCATTGAGTGCATGGCATGTCCGACAGGTTGCGCGGGCGGAGGAGGTCAGCCCATCGAGGAAGGGACCGAACTCGGCGAGAGTCGCGGGAAAATCCTTCTCGACATGGACAGGAAGATGACACTGCGATTCTCACACGAAAATCCGTCAATCGTCCAGTGCTACAAAGAGTATCTCGGCGAACCGCTCGGCGAAAAAGCACATCACCTTCTTCACACAGACCAGGCAAAATGGGAACTCTGGAAGTAAGATAAAAGGTATAGGGAAGAGGGAATAGGAACTAACTCCTATCTCCCTTACTCCCTAAGTAAAGGAGTATGTTTCAGTGAAGAAAGTAAAAATCTCTCAGAGAATGACAAAACCCAATTTCCCCGCTGATTTTCTTGCCACTATTCTGGAAGCAAACGCAGACCCCACAGTCATCAACTTAGGCGGAGGTATGCCGAATGTACATTCATTCCCCGTCAAGGCAATGGAGGCAGCTGCTGACAAAGTGATGAAAAAACGCGGTGTTATGGCTCTTCAGTACAGCAATGCTAAAGGGTATGCACCTCTGCGCGACTTTATTGCCGAACGCTACAGGCAGCGGGGTATTGATGTTGATATATCTGAGATTATTATCACTAACGGATCTCAGCAGGCATTAGATATTTTCTCTGCCGTAATGATTGACCCGGGAGATAATGTTATCGTTGAGAATCCGAGTTATTTCGCAGCGTTGCAGGTATTTCACCTTTACGACCCTGTTATTGTGCCGATAAATCTCAATAAAGACGGTATAGATGTCGCACAGCTCGAAGAAAAAATTGCAGAAACTTCCCCGCAGTTCGTATACATGATTCCCAACTTCCAGAATCCTACTGGTATCACATATTCTGATAAAGTACGTGAAGAAGCAGCTGAAGTTTTGCAGAAAAGCAACGCTATAGTTCTGGAAGATAACCCCTATGAGGCTCTCCGTTTTGAGGGCAGGGCAGGAAAAAGTTTTTCGTGCTATCTCGGTGAACAGTGCTGTATGCTCGGAACTTTCTCAAAAACTGTATCACCGGGTATGCGTATAGGCTGGATTGCCTGCAAGCAGAAAGATATATATGACAAGATGGTTACATGCAAGTCAGCTATGGATATGCACACAAACATGTTCGGCCAGATGGTAATGTATCAATATCTGAAAGACAACAATTTTGATGAGCAGATAGCAGAGACCTGCAAGCTCTACAAGCACAATGCCGAGTTCATGCTCGCATGTATCAAGAAATATTTTCCAGAGGGCGCGCACGTCCACAAACCCGAAGGAGGTATGTTCATGTGGGTAACGCTTCCCGAAGGCGTAAGAGGTATTGACGTTCAGGCAGCAGCCATCAAAAAGGGTGTTGCAGTAATTCCCGGCGACCCGTTTTATGAGTACGAGCGAAATGTGAATACTATTCGGCTCAATTTCGCCAGCTTCTCCGATAAGATAATTGACAAGGGTGTTCGTATTCTCGGCGAGGTAATTCGCGATCTTCTTCACAAATAAGAACGGACTCAAAGTTACGGATATTGACGCTTCAGACATTGAAAATCCCCCGCAAATTTTCAAGCAGGGGATTCATTTTTCACACGCAAACTTTTCACGCAAAATTTTTTCACACACAAAAACTTTTCACGTAAACTTTTTACTTCACACTTCACACTTCACACTACAAGAACGTCCCGCGCATTTCGCAGACTTCCGCGACCCTCTGTATCGCGGCCATCGCAGCAGCACGCCTCATTGTGATTCGTTTCGACTCTGCCCAGTCCCAGACGCGCCGGAAATTTCCCTTCATGATGTGAACGAGTCTGTTGTTGTACTCTTCCTCCGTCCAGAATGCTCCCTGCAAATTCTGAGCCCACTCGAAATATGAGCCGATTACGCCCCCCGAATTAGCGAGGAAATCAGGAAGGATCATTACGCCATCAGAACGCAAAATCTCTTCAGCCTCCGGAGTAGTCGGACCGTTCGCGCCCTCGACAATGTAGCGGGCTTTTACCCTCCCGGCCGTTTGCGCGTTGATTACGCCGTCCCTAGCGCAGGGGAAAAGGAAATCACATTCAGCCGCAAGAATATCATCAATCTTTTCACAGTTCCCGAAAGTCTCGAAGCCTTCAAGCAATTTTTTCGGGTGACTCTTCACTGCGTCAAAAGCACGGTGAATGTCAATCCCTCCTGCTGAATAGTACGCTCCTGTAACATCACTTATTGCTACGATTCGGACTCCCGCGTCATTGAGAGTTTTTGCCGTATAGCTTCCGACATTCCCGAATCCCTGAACAGCCGCCGTAACATTATCGGGATTCATGTCAAGCACTCTCATCAGCTCAAGCCCGCAAGTAGCAACCCCGCGCCCGGTCGCCTCATTACGGCCATGACTGCCCCAGAATGATACAGGCTTCCCCGTAAGCACAGCGGGTTCAAGACGGCCTCTCATTTTGCTTACGGTGTCGAGAATCCAGACCATTTCCTGCCCGCCCGTGTTCATGTCGGGTGCAGGCACATCGCTCCATCGTCCCAATATCGGCTCAATTCTCGCTGCGTATGTCCGTGTGAGCTGCTCTTTCTCGCGTTTCGACATCGTGAGGGGATCGCAGCATATTCCGCCCTTCCCGCCTCCGTAGGGTATCCCGGCCAATGAACATTTCCACGTCATGAGCATTGCGAGGGCTTCGCATTCGTCCATGTCAACGCCCAAATCGTAGCGAATGCCTCCTTTTGACGGGCCTAACGCTGTGGAGTGCTGTACCCTGTAGCCGTCATAGACATTCACGGAGCCGTCATCCATTTCAACCGGGATTGATACCTTCATCATTCGCTCGGAGTGACTCAATACGTTTATGAGCCTCTCACTGAGTCCCATCTCATCTGCCGCGCCGTAAAATTCCTGC
>JAFSLR010000135.1 GCA_017448375.1 Synergistaceae bacterium
AGCGCAGGGTTCAGACGGAGGAAGAATCACACTCATTCAGAGCATGATGAGAGCAGAGTTTAACATATCATTATGGGCATTCATTCCGCCGACAGTGATTATCGTTATGGCCGTGATGAAAATTCCCGCAATCCCAGGAATCGTTTCGGGAATCGCAGCAAGCCTCGTGTTATCGCTCCTCAGAGGATCAACAGCATTCGAGACTCTCAACGTTTTATTCTCCGGCTATGTCCCTGAACATTTAGGCAAATTCGCGGAAGCAGCAACCCCCGAAGCAATTTCAGCGGTAACAGGCTCATTCACTCACGCATTCACGGCAGGGAGTCCGGCATTCAGCGTAACGCCCGATGTTTTTGCGAAAGTAGGAGGCTTGCTCACTCAGCTTTTCACACGGGGCGGAATGACATCAATGTTGGAGACAATATGCTTGATAGTCGTTGCGCTTTCACTCGGCGGAATTATGGAAGTCTGCGGATTCCTTGATGTGATACTTGACGCACTGATGAGGCACGTTAAGAGCGTTGCGGGGTTAATAGGGTCGGTGCTTGCGTCGGCGTTCATGGCGAATGTGTTTCTGTCGGAACAATATCTCTCAATCATCGTTCCCGGAAGAATGTTCAAGCGCGCGTTTGATGAGCGTACATGGCCGAACGGGAAGAAACTTGCGCCCGTAATGTTATCGCGTTCGCTTGAGGACTCCGGCACAATGACAAGCGTATTAGTCCCGTGGAACACATGCGGAGTTTATGTCAGCTCAGTGCTTGGAGTTGCGACTCTGGATTACCTTCCGTACTGCTTCATGAACTGGCTTAACCCGATTGTAGCGTTTGCGATGACAGCATTAGGACTCGGAATTATCTGGAAGAATGAGAAGGAAGAAGAAAACGTATTCATTCCTGAAGTTTCACCCGCTGTAGAGTAATTCATAGTGGGTAGTGGGCAGTGTTCAGCGGTCAGAAAAAACCGTTCACTATCCACTATCCACTAATCACTGTTCACTTGTCGAATAAACATCAATTCCGCCCAAATCCTTGAAACCGTAAGCACTATAGAACGGAACGCCCGACTCTGTCGCCTGAAGAACAATCTTTTTGCCCTGAGACAATCTCCGAATCTCATTCATCATTGAGACTGCGACTCCTTTGCGCCTCATCTCAGGTATCACCGCGAAATAATACACTCCCGTGAAGCCCGCGTCATCATTCACCGCAATGAACGTTCCAGCGTCCCGCCCGTTAAGCACCGAAACACACACCACAAAATCCCGGCACCCCGTCAAGTTCCCGGCGAACTCGCAGTAATCCTCTGACGGTTCATCGCCCCCGTAATCGAATCCAAGCCACGCACTTTTCGCCCACCGCAGAGAATCTTCACGGGTCGTTACGGCCTTGAAGGTTACAGACTCATTCCCGCGAATCGAAACCGAACACTCAGAGTCCAGACTCATTGCCCGTAATTGCCGGTCATGAAACATTCCGCCCTCAGTGAGAATCTCATTCCCCCCGTCAAACACTGGCCATAATGCTGTCTCGTTACGTTCGCGGAAAAACTCAGCGGCTTTCCTCACAGTTTCAGCGTCATTCACTCGTTCGGGAAAATATATCCAGTTTTCTTCCTCCGTCCTTGTCGAAACACAGAAGCCCCCCGAATCACCCAATGTCAGACTCTCGCTTGAAGGAAGATTCTTCAGCCTCTCCATAAAGAATTTCATGTTACGCAAAGCATCATTCATCATCAAAATACCTCCTCAAATCCGCACGTAAGAATCAAATCTTTAACCGAAGGGATAATTTCAGCGTTAATCTTTTCACGGTAAACTGCCGACTCCGAGTCATCATTATTATTTTCGGCAAACTCACTCTTCAGGCGTTTTATCATCGCTGAAATCTCATCATTCGTACGGCTCATTCCGTCAGACTGCAACTCAAGAATCTTCGCGCGCGTATTCTCTCTTTCGGCCTTAAGGTCTAAATCTTCCTGCGTCAATTCCCGTAACCTATTCTGCAAGTCCCGCCTCTCATCTGAAGTCAAACATGCCGCCGCGTAATCGTCCTCGTTCCTGAAGCCCAATGCAAGAAGGCGTTTGTTGAAACTTATCTCATGACGCTGCAAATCTTCACGGCCTTTTGCGGTTTCCGTTTCAAGAGTGTGAATGGCTGTCTGGATTCTGTCGAGTTCCTGAGATTTCGCGTTCTTGTCATCTCGGCGTTCGTTGAGCTGTGAACGCAATGACTCAACATCGGCATTCATACGCGACATTTCATCATCAGGCTTCCTTGACGCAAAAAGTACGATCCTCTGCTGCTGAACCGAATCCCTGTCCGCCTCAACTGCCTTAACACGGCTCAATAATTCCTCACGTTTCGCCCTCAATGACTCACGCTGCTTCTTCATGGCCGTTAATCTTGTGTTTGCCAGTGATAATTCGCGTTCCAATTCATCGCGTTTCACTGAGCCTTCCTGCCAATCGCGCATACGTTTTTCGAGGGACTCTACGACTTCGGCGGGATTCTTGTCGGGGAGAGTCTTGTATCCGTATGTCGTAATCTGTGAAATCAATTCGCGCTTTAAGCTCGCTAGAATTTCGGCCTGAGTTTTTGTCTCCGTGTCAAACTGTTCTTCCTCAGCGCGGGCGTTCTGGAGTGCAAATAGTGCGTCCTGCTGAATGCGTGTAACTTCCTCGCGGGTTTCGCGGATTTTCTCCAATTCATCGGCGGCGGCTTTCAATTCGCGTTCGGCTTCTTCGGCAGTGTCGGCGGCATTACGTGCAAGCTGTAACGTGTCGCGTGTTCTCTGTCGTTCGCGGTCTATTTCCTCAAACGGTGAAATTCCCGTACTCATTTTGAGTCCCAAGAGTGAAACCTTTGATGATATTTCCGCTGTGAGTTCGTTAATCTGCTTGCGTAATTCCGATTCTCCACGTCCGACTTCGGAGCTTTCCTCGCTGAGTTTTCCGGCTCTTGTCTGGCGCGTCGTTAATGCGTCTCTGAGTTCGGCTAATTCCTTCTGCGTTTCCTGTAACTGCCTGTGAACTTTCTCCGGGTCGGGGATTGATGCTCCCGATGTGTAGGGATGAGTCATTGACCCGCAAAGGGGACACGCTGTACCGTCCTGCAAAAGCTCCCTTAATGCGTCAAGGTCTTCTATTCTCCGTAATAATGCCGCGCGTTTTTCGAGGCGTTCGGCTTCCTGCTGTAACTCATGGATTTTGCCGGACTGTTCTATGTCGCGTATGTTTAACGTTCGTGTTTCCTGCTGAATGCGTAATCTTATGTCCTGAAAACTTTTGAGACGGTCTTCAAGGTTTCTTACTTCCTGAAACTTTTTGTACAGTTCGTCAAGGTCGGATAATTTCTTGTCGCATTTCGTGCAGATTTCGCGCCATTCGGTAATTGATTTCCCTTTTAACGTTCCTTCATAGAATGCACGCGCCCTTACGTAATTTTTCTCGATTACTGCGTAACGGTGATTTACGTCCGAGAACATTGCGCTTCTGTCGTTTAGGGTTGACTGAGCCTGTAACTTTCGCTGAATTGCTTTCGACCACGAAATTTTGAGTCCTGTGTGCTTTTCGTCAGCCTGAACGTACATAGCAAAACATTTCTGTATCCCTGAGAGTCCCGTCTGCAATTTCTCATCTATTGAATGCTGCTGAAGGAATTTCCGCGCCTCCCTCAATGCTACCTCTAAGCGTTCGAGGGAAATTTGTTCGGACTCTGTCTTTGCTGAACATTCACGGTATTCGCGCTCTGACTCTTCGTATTCGTTTCGAGCCTGTATAACGGCTTCTGACCTGTCGGCAATCTGAACATCGAGAGCCTTAACCCTTTGAGTGAGATTAGCGAGTTTAGTTTGTTCGGCTAATTTGTCGCGGTATTCCGCCTCAATGAGTGTCAATGCCTCTTCTGCGTTCTGAAGGTCATTTCGTGCTTCGGTCAAATCGTCCCTCAAAGAGTCCTGCTTGATTTTGTTCTTGCCTCTTTGTTCGCGCAAATCCTTTATTGTTTCGTACTCTTCGCCAAGCTCTAAAGTTTTTCCGCCGCGTTCGAGCCTCTGTTTTGACGGCACAAATAATGCTGTCCGCCTTTCGAGGTCTGCGCGTTTTGCGTCAATGTCCTTCAGTTTTTCCTGCTGGCGTAACTCTTCAGCCCTGTGCTGTAATATTTTCTGTAATTCTTCAAAGTCTTCCAATAATTTTTGTGTCAAACTGATTTTCCCCCCTCAAAATATATTTTCCCATTTCTGCCCGAAACCGTCATATTTCCGCTCCACTGGAAGATGAAATTATCCCCCTTCAAGATGAGTCCTGAAAGTTCGCTGCACCTTCTTCGGGATAAAGTTTTGAGTCCAAGCTGCCTCCCTAAATCCCGAATCACAATCGCAATATCATCATGGCCGAATGCACGCAATTTCTTTCGGTTTAACGTGTGAGAGTCCTCAAGGCATGACGTGAGAATTTCGCGGCTTCTTTCGTCCTCGTTGTCGCGAATTTTCCTCATATCCTCTCCGAACTGCGCTAAATGTTCAACGGCTGATGAGTTTATGCCGGACTCGATTTCGGGTAACAGTCTCAGGCGTATGAAGTTGCGCGTGTAAGTGTCGTCATTGTTCGTTGAGTCTTCGCGCCAAGTCAGCCCCCTGACCCTGAGAATCTCACGGAGAGTTTCACGTCTCAGTCCCAGCAAAGGACGGTAGAACGTAACGCCCTGAGTCTGAGTCGACTCGGTCATTCCTACAGCACCCCGAATCCCAGTTCCCCGAAGAATGTTGAATAAAACGGTTTCGGCCAAATCATCGCGGTTATGTCCAAGCATTATTGATGATACGCCCGAATCTTTTGCTGACTCTGCCAATGCGTTAAGCCGGAGCCTTCTTGCTGATGTTTCGAGGGACTCGCCCTTCATTTTTTCGGAAGGTACATTAACCCTCACAGCCCGGAAATTCACGCCGAGACTCTCCGCGAACATTGCCGTGAATCTCTCGTCATCGTCCGACTCATTACCCCTTATGCCGTGATTGATGTGTATTGCAGTGATTTCACCGCCGTAAAATTTCCTGAA
>JAFSLR010000136.1 GCA_017448375.1 Synergistaceae bacterium
CAGTGATTACCGTACCGCCTTCAGATTCCTTTACGGCTTTAGATTCTCCCTGCTCTTCAAATTTGATTTCGCCCTGAAGCCATCCTAATTCGTTATATGTCGGTGTATTTCCGCTGTTATCTACGATGAATACACGACCACCGCCAATGAGAATATCATCTGCATTGCGTACAGCCATAAAATCAACTCCTAATCAATGAAAATTGAGACTGCCACGTCAAAAGCAACAGTCCATAATTCGCTTTCCTCGTCATATTCCGAGATAGACGGGCTAACTCGCATAACCCTGTTAATATGTATTGAGTTAGTCCTCATTTCATGCTCAAAGAAAGCCTTAACAGCAACGTCTAAAAATTCATGGGATTTTCCGAGAGCGTTAGCGTCCCAGAAAGGGAAAGCAAAAGCGACATTGTAATTAGCAAACTGCATGACGTTATCAGACTGCGAAATTCCCCCGCCTGAAAAAGTAATTTTTGCAGACGGAGTAGTGATTTGCGCTCCTGCGTCAATAACTGCTAAATGTTTGCCCGTCTCGTTGAAGATGTATTCATTGAGTGTCTCATCATCAAGGATTTCACGCAGTAGTTCATATGCTTCTTTGTACATTACCCGCCTCCGAGAATATGACGCTTGATATATTGCCCGAACATGGAAACGATATGCTTCTTTTCGCTCTCAGTAACACCGAGAAAAGGCCGTGCAGGAATGGTTACCGAGCCTCGTTTTTTCTTGAAGTGAATAGTTCCGCCGAATTGATGAATCCTCGCATATTTCAGCACACTTCCAACCTTCACAGAATTATTTTCCGCTTCATAGGCTATGCTTCTGCGTAACGCGCCCGTATCTTGAAGAATTTTCATGTTCCCGCGCTTGTGGCGTTTCTTACGTCTGCGGATTGTGGACTGTGCTAAAGGCTTCCATTTCTGGCCTTCCGGCGATTGTTCCTTGTTGAAACGTTCCCGAATAGTCTGCCTCTGAACATACATACCAACAGACGACCAGAATTGACGCATATTCTGTAACTTATCCGCCGTAGCTTTGAGTCTTTGCCGGAGTCGTGTAAGTCCTTCAACCTGAATGCTAATTTGCATGAGCTATCACCATTTCGACAGCTCATCATCAGCGTAATACTGACTGCTTGAGCCGTAAAGAATGCCCGCGTTATTGCGTTCCTCATCAGTGAGACCATCATCAACAAGCGCGGGTTTATTGGCCTCAACAAGAAAATCAAGCATAGCCGTTGCAGTCTCGTACTTATCCTGAACAACAGAGTCCTTCTCTGAATAAGCGATAGCAGAGAAATACGCGGCAATCTTGCATTCAGCAGAAATTACGACTCCTGTTGCACTCCTTAAAGGGACGGAATAGGCGCGGGATAACGAGGCATTAACAAACGCTTCAGCTTTCTCAATATGCCCCGCAATAATCGTTTCAAGGTTATCACCGTAATCACGCTCCATATTCACGCGCAAAGTCGGCGTAAACTCATGAAGAACATCATCAACGGTGCAATAGCTCATGACACGACTTTAGCCTTGACTACACCGAGATTGCTCACGATAACGGGCAGTGGGTGCGACTCTACGTAGATGTCCATCGCTTTGCCGTCTTCTGTAATTTTTGACTTCGAGAAAATATCACGTGCTACTAAAGGAGGATTGCCAGCGTCAAAATCACTTATTGCACCGTAGAATAAACGCCACAGAGTAGAGTTTGTGAGATAAACATAATCTTCATCAAGATACGGAGTAGCCTTGCCTTTGCTGTCTTCATAGGTAGCAGAATACTCGAAAAGCTCCGCGCCCTGCAAAATTCCGATAGGGGCGGCATCACCTTTAGCAAGCTCCGTTTTATTCTGGAACAACTGAACGCCGGGTGATTTCATCCACGCTTCAACATGCTCATTGTTCATAAAAGCGTCTCCTGCCTTGCCGCCCATGATGATTAAGTCGGGCGATAACTGGTTATTGAGACTCTTGAATGATTTTGCCAATGCCCTTAACTGATGAATAGGGTTGCCGGAATTGTCCCAAGTCTCATTAGCAGCTATAGTTGTTGCTTTAGGCAGTGAATAATCATGCGTAAATTGCCTTCCTTCATCGCTTGTGTAATCGATTTTGCCGTTAAGAGCCTGCGCAAAGAACCATTCAACGCGCCTGTCAATGAGTCTGCGTAATCCCGTCTGCTTTACTGCAATCAGCTCATTAAACGCAGTACCTTTGTCCTGTGAAGTCATGTTGATAGGATTCTGAGAGGCTGTGCGAATGCGCGTAATCTCGCTGGCTGTAATTCTGTCTTTCAGGTAAATCTGCGGCGGAACGACAGAATATCTCTTGCGCTTGCGTGAAATGTTGACGAAGCTCGGTGGGTCATTGGGGAAACCGACAGGAGCGAGGCTGTATGTACCTTCTTCAACCTCAAAGACGCAAGCCTCATCGGTCATTCTCATAACCTGCTTGCCGAGCCGTGATTTGAGGATAAACGGCTCATTGGTGCGAATATTATTGATGGCCGTTGTGAGGGTTAAAGGAGTAAGAACGCCTAAAAGTTCGTTAATGTCATTCATTGATTATCATCTCCGAAAAAGTTATCTATGCTGTAACGAATATATATCCATGATATAATTCAGTCATACCAGCGAAAAAAGAGGTGAGGCGCATGGGAAAAATACCAGTCAGAAGCTACTCATCTAGTGAAATGATAGCGATAATTGAAGCTGACGGCTGGGAGTACAAAAACTGTGATGGAGACCATCATCACTTCGTGCATAAAACCAAGCGTGGCAAGGTTACAATTCCACAC
>JAFSLR010000137.1 GCA_017448375.1 Synergistaceae bacterium
GATTTCATGAGACACACAGACGCAGGCCAGATACTTGGCTTTATCCAGAATGAGCACCCGCAGACAATAGCGTTAATACTTTCATATCTTGAACCTACACAGGCAGCAATGATACTGAGCGGATTAAACCCCGTATTGCAGGCCGATGTAACGAAACGTATTGCGAACATGGACAGGATTACGCCTGAAGTATTGCGGGAGGTTGAGAGGGTGTTGGAGCGGAAACTGAGTACCGTTATGGGTCAGGACTTCACCGTTGCGGGCGGAATTGACGCAGTAGTAGCAATCGTAAACAGCACAGACCGTGCGACTGAGCGCAACATCATGGAATACTTAGAGGAGAACGACCCCGAATTAGCAGAGGAAATCAAGAAGCGTCTGTTTGTGTTTGAGGACTCAATGCGTCTTGATGACAGGTCATTGCAGAGGGTATTGCGTGAAGTTGACATGAAGGAACTCAGCCTTGCTCTTAAAGGTGCAACAGAAGACCTCAAGACAAAGTATCTCAAGAACATGTCGAAACGTGCTGCCGAAATGTTACAGGAGGATATGGACTTCATGGGGCCTGTACGTGTGAAGGACGTTGAAGAGGCACAGCAGAAGATAGTCAACATAATACGCGGACTTGAGGAACAGGGCGAAATAGTGATTGCATCCGGCGGAGGGGATGACATGATTGTCTAGCCTCGCACATCAAAGGGTCTTGCGGACTGTAAGACTTTTGCCCCAAGCTGTGAAGATAGGAATATTAGAGAGCGAAATAAAGCAGTCCGGCGCAAAACCTGAAGTTCCCAAAGCCGTAAAGCCCGATAAGCCCCAGTCAACACAGCCCAGAACGGAAGCCCCAAAAGTGCAGGTGAAAACGCCTGTAGCAAATGCGCGTGAGATAGAAGAGCTTTCAGCACAAGTGAAGGCACTCACGGCAAGTTTGAGCAATGCAGAAGTGTTGAACGCTGAACTCACAGAGGCAAAATCAAAGCTCGAAAGTGAAATAGGCGGTATACGTTCAGACTATGAGAGGCGGAGAAAGCAATTAGAGTCCGAAGCCAAGAGCAACGCCGACAAAATAGCAGAGAAAGCCCGTGCACAGGCGATAAGTGAAGGACAGATTACGGGTTACGAGGAAGGACTCAAGAAGGCACGCGCTGAGGTAGAGCAGGAATATTTTGAGAAATTCTCAGAGTTAGCCGGATTGATTGATACTTTAGGGAAAAAACTTGAGGAAGATTTTGCCGATTTGGTTAAGCTCAATCAGCCGCGATTAGTCAGAGTTTGGACTGAGATGTTACGGCGAATGCTATACAGGCAGGTTGAATTGAATCCTGACACGATAGACGGAGTATTGTCGGAATTACTTTCACGTTTGAGCGACAAGAACCAGATATTGATTTACGTATCGCCCGATGACATGAAACGCCTTGAAGGGACTCTAGACTCTAAATTCCGTGAAGCTCTTCGCGGTGTCAAAAAACTTGAGCTTAAGTCAGACCCTAATATCGAGAATGGAAGCTGTATTGTTGAGACAGGACTGGGAGTATATGACGCAAGATGGAAGACTCAAATGGGGCAGGTAGAGTCGGTAGTTGATGATGTATTCCAGCAGTCAGCAAAGGAGAAACAATAAATGAGTCCGGCAATAAATCCCGCAGTTAATGACATACCGAATATAGATTTATTCCAGCTGTTTGCGGTTGACCTGTTGCAAAAGCCTTTAGTGAAAATCAACGGTCGAATAGTACAGGTTGTCGGACTTGTTGCGGAGTCTCAAGGGCCTGACGTAAGGGTCGGGGATTTGTGCCACATACAATTCCGGGACGGCTCGCACGAACTTGACGCTGAAGTCGTAGGTTTCAGGGGCGACCGTGTACTCTTAATGCCTTTGGGAGCGTTGCAGGAAGTCGGGCCGGGCTGCGATGTAGTTTCAACAAACAGACCTCTTGAAGTCCCAGTAGGCGAGGCGTTATTGGGGCGGGTTCTTGATGGTTTGGGGAATCCTATTGATGACAAAGGCCCGATAGCAGCGAGTGATTTCTACCCGTTATACGCGACACCGCCTCACCCTTTGCGGCGTAAAATGGTCGACACACCTTTAAGCGTAGGAGTTCGTGTTGTTGACGGAATGCTAACGCTTGGGAAGGGTCAGCGAATAGGAATATTTGCGGGTTCAGGCGTTGGGAAAAGTACATTGCTGGGAATGATGGCACGTTACACAACTGCGGACGTTAATGTGATATCGCTTGTGGGTGAACGTGGCCGTGAAGTCAGAGAGTTCATCGAGCGTGATTTAGGCCCTGAAGGACTCAAGCGTTCGGTTCTCGTAATCGCAACATCAGACCAGCCCGCACTAATCCGTCTCAAATCGGCCATGACAGCAACGGCAATCGCAGAATATTTCCGGGATCAAGGGAAGGACGTACTCTTGATGATGGACACAGTAACCCGTGTAGCCCGTGCACAGCGTGAAATCGGCCTCGCAATCGGTGAGCCTCCAGCGACACGAGGATACACGCCCTCAGTGTTTGAGATGCTTCCGAGATTGCTTGAACGTGCCGGAGCTGGTGAAGTCGGCAGCATTACGGGGATATACACGGTTTTGGTTGATGGCGACGACATGAACGAGCCTGTTGCCGACATGGTGATGGGTATTCTTGACGGCCATATAGTATTGTCGAGGAAGATTGCCGCGAGGAATTTCTACCCTGCTGTGAGCGTTCTTGACAGTGTTAGCCGTGTAATGCCCGCGCTTGTTTCGCGTGAGCACCTTGAAGCCGCAGGAAGGGTGAGGGATTTGATGGCGACCTACTCAGAGTCCGAAGATCTAATAAACATTGGAGCGTATAAGTCTGGAAGTAACATGAGAGTTGACTGGGCATTGGCGAATATGGAGGCTGTTAGGGGATTTCTGTCGCAGATGGTGCAGGATCC
>JAFSLR010000138.1 GCA_017448375.1 Synergistaceae bacterium
AATGAATACACGCCTGGAGTTTCACGCCTCACTCACAAAAATATGGCCTTTTACGGAAGAATGGCATGATAACGCAGGCTCGCTTGGTTATTATTTCTGGCAGGACTTATGGGCGGCCCGGAAAATTTTCCAGCGCAAGCCCCCGGCGCATTATGACATCGGCTCAAGGGTTGACGGCTTTATAGCTCATGTATTGCCTTTCATGCCCGTAACGATGATTGATATACGCCCCTTGCCTCAGAAAGTTGAAGGCTTGAAATTTATTCAGGCGGACGCGACGAATCTTGAAGGCATTGCGGACAAGTCGATTGTTTCATTGTCGGCTTTGTGTTCTCCTGAGCATTTCGGATTAGGACGTTACGGTGATCCCGTTGACCCTGAAGCGTGTTTCAAAGCGTTTGAGTCAATGCAGAGGGTCTTAGCTCCGGGGGGCCGTCTGTATATCAGCGTCCCTATTGGCGACAAAAGCGGCGTGGCTTTCAACGCTCACAGAATATTCCGGCCTGAACTCGTAGCAGACACCGTGAACGAATTACGGCTCGAAGACTTTGCTGTGATTAACGGCAACGATTACATGGAACACATCAGCTTTGAGGATTTCCACGCAATGAAGACGGGAATAAATTACGGCGGAAGTACTGTAGGGCTTTTCGAGTTCGTGAGAGAGTAAAGAAATTCCCCCGGCCATATCTCAGACTGGGGGAATAATTTTCCCTGAGAATTATTTTCCGGCCTCGTCAATCGCCGCATTCATTGCACAGATCGCGCACGCTTCCTTCGCGCTGTGAACGCTCCCGCACTTAGGGCAGGTAACCATATCGCCCTCAGTAGCATAGAGCCTTATTGCGTGGCATTCGGGGCACTCATAAATATCTACGTGAACCCTGTCGGCCTTGAGGAATGAGCTTCCCATAGGATAGCCTTTTTCCCTGAGCTTTAATTCTTTCTTGCATGACGGGCACATTTTTTCTGACATCTCGATACAACACCTTTCATTAATTTTACGCAATTATATCACGTTGAATTTTTTTGATGACTTATTCAGCTCACGTTAAAGATATTCCCGAAAAGCACCGAAAAATTAAGCGGATTAAAAGCATCATCATCTTTCAAGAAGGAGGAGCGTAATATGATTGGCAGAATATCAGGGCAGTATTCAGCTGAAGCCCTGAACAGAAAAAAATCACGGCCTAATGTTTCATACAACAGCGGATCATTCACCGAGACCGATAACGCTAATATAAGCTCGTTCGGTTCACTGCTGGCAAAAGCTACGGCTGAGATGAAGAATATTCCCGATGTCCGCGAAAACGTAGTAGCAGACTTCAAATCCAGAATAGAATCGGGCACTTACAATCCCCCGCTGGACAAGCTGGCTAATGTTCTCTACATGGCCGGAATGTTGGAAGCTGCCGAAGCGTAAAACTGCTATGCGTAAAGATGCTGAAGAACTTATTGACGCTGTACTCGATGAGTCAGATTGCATTGATGATCTGATTGATGTAATCCGTGAACAGCGCGAGGCTATGCGGCAGCGTGATACTGACAGCGTTAATTCCCTCATGGATGAAGCGCGTAACCTTTCGTTTGAGGCTCAGTCTCAGGAAAAACAGCGCAGTGATATAGCCGCAAGATTCGCCGCAAAATTTTCATGCGGAACAAACGCAAGCTCTTTAGCGTCAGTTATGGCAGATGACGAGAAAGAAGAATTTAACGGGGCTGTGGATAAATTAACCCAGTCCGTTTTTGTATTGAAGTCTGAAATGATGATATTAACCGGCCTTATTGACCAGCACGAACAGTACACATCAATGCTCCTCTCAGAATGGCGCAGGCTTAACGGTGATATAGTGTCGCAGTCTGGTTCGGCTGATTTCAGGGGGTAGATAATATGAGCAGTACTTTCGGAGGACTTGAACTCGGCAGAAGCGCACTTAATGCTTTCAGGCTGGGTATGCAGACGGTCGGGCATAATATCTCCAACATGAACACGGAAGGTTATTCCCGCCAAAGAGTGAATTACGTTACAGTTACGCCGGAGAATATTCCGGGTGTAGGCCAGCTCGGTAACGGAATGACCGTATCAAGCATTGAGAGAATACGCGATGAATTTCTTGACTTCCAGTTCCGCGACACTCAGTCAACATTAGGATATTGGGAGAAAATTAATGACTTGTACGAGACAATACAGAATTACATCTCAGAGCCTAATTCATCAGGAGTCCGCGCGGCAATGGATTCATTCTTCACGAACATGCAGGCGTTGCAGGAAAAGCCCGAAGATACTTCAGCGCGTCAGGCTCTCGTAACATCAGCAAATTCTATCGGCTCAATGCTGGGCAATCTCATCGACAGCTTCAATACCTACAATGAAAGCATAAATCTTGAAATCCAGCAGTCAGTTGATGACGCAAACTCAATGCTCCACACAATAGCCGCTCTCAACAAGGAAATTTACGAGGCCGAAGCCCTTAACCAGAACGCAAATGACCTCAGAGACCAGCGCGATGTTTTAATCGACAAGCTATCGAAAATGATGGATATATCCTACAATGAGCCTAAAGAATACAACGGCGTTAAAGGCGAGTTCTTCCTCTCGGTTAATGGCCGTGTCCTTGTTCAGGGAATACACGTAAGGGAGCTCAAAGCACACGCATTTATGTGGGACAATCAGGTATATTATGATGTTCAGGTTGCGGAAAATGAGTTTGATATTGTTGACAATCCGAATATCGCTGAGGCTCTCGCTACAGGCCCTGAAGGTTCATACCAGCTTGCTGTTGACAGAATAGCGAACGGTGTCGAATGGACTGCGGGCGGCGGTAATGCTCATTGTCTCGAAACTTTTGCGGTGAAGACTTCAGATTTCGAGAACGGCGTAATCCTCAACGAGAACAGCGCAGATATACCCTACAAGTTACAGTTCAGAGTCCTTGATGACAACAAAGTGCCGAGCATTTTGACGGTTAAAATTGATGCCGTCCACTCAGACCCTAACGACTCAACAAGCGATATTACAGGCTGGAAGCTCAGAGCGGAGAAAGACGGCGTTGCAGTTTCAGACTCAAACGGAAACACTGAGGTAACAACTTCCAGTGCTGATTTGGACATTAACGCGCTTTCGGATTTCATTAACGACATGGCCGACACAAATACAGTCGGAGTTACAGCAGAAGTTGACGGTAATTCGCTGGTCTTCACGGCTGACTCTGAGGTCTCACCCCTCGAACTCACTGATTACTCCGGCATGTTGGGCGCGCTCACTGAGGCAAAACGCGAGCTTCTTGCCGTAAACATGCGCACAGAACCCGAAGACATTAACGACCCTCTGAACATTTCCGGCTCATTCCGCATTCAGGTGGGCACACAGGGGACTCGCGTAACATCAAAAAATTTCGGCGCAAATCCCGGAAAATACCTTCAGGAAGGCGAAATTCTCGCGGCAATCCGAAGTGATGACACAGAATCACCACGCAAGCACACTTTCAGAATCGGCGTGTCAGGGGATCAAGTCGACATCTCAGCAACTTGGAACGCATCAACAGGGAAATGGGTGTTAAGTTCGGACTTGTTCATGAGCAAGGAAGCCGGAGAAACTTTAACCGTAAAAGACTTAACCGAGTTTATGTCCTCAGTTTTCACGAAAGCAGGAAACTCCGACAACCCTGCACTTTCAGGAATGCGCGTAACTTCAGGCAAAACATCATCAGGAACAATAACTCAGTTCTACGTTGAGTCGAAAGATAATCATCTCATCTCAATTTCTGATGTCGAAGGGAATTTAGCCGCCTCTATGGGTATGGTTAATGACAGCCCCGTCATCACGATTGATGTTGAGAGTTCGGACAGCCTCGTAACAATCCGCAATAAAATCAACGAAAAGTATCAGGCCGAGTTCGGACTCACTGAGCCGGAACAATGGGTTCACGCTTCAACCGATAACGGTTACCTCGAAATTTCAGCGAACGTTGCGGGCGAAGCTCAGCGCATTACCATAATGGGATCTGAAGACGGAAATATGCAGGTCTTGAGGCGACTCGGACTCACAGCAAACCAGAAAATCGCAACCGATATGACTGACTCTAACGGCGAAACTATATACTCATATAGGGAAGTAACTTACATTCCGCCGACAGGAGTCTCAGAGGACGCTTCATTCAGCCTGAACGGAATACGTTACCTTTCGTCCGACAACAAATTCAACATGGCCAGAAGAATCCCCGCTGAGTCGGGCGACATTCACAGCCGTTACAAGGCCACCGAATTAACCGAAGTCAACCCGGGTATGTGGCTCAACCTCAAGAGTACGGGAACAACAACAATACACGTACTTCATCACATCAAAGACGGCTCAATAAAAGGTCTCGAAGAAGCAAGAGACGAAATGATACCCAACCTTAAGTCAGAGCTTGACGAAATGGCTTACGGACTCGTGAAAACTCTCAATGCATATCAGTATTCAGGGTACGGAGTCTCCTCTGACATTAACACAACGGGAGTCGCATTCTTCAACGCTTTGGGGCAGAAATCAGGAGCCGCCGAAAGACTCAGCGTTACCGACCGTGTAGCCTATGATCCGTCCTTAATCGGTGCGGCTATGGGCAAAAAGAACGAAAACGGACTCGCTGTTTCAGGTGTAAGCGGGGGTTCTGGGGATGGCTCTAACGCTTCGAGAATGATAAACCTTAATTTCGATAAAGTTCTTGAGAACGGAACAATGAGTATCGGCGGAATTTATGACGCTATGCTCTCACAGATTGGAACGGAAGCAGGACACGCAAAGCTCATGTACACTACCGAAGCTACAGTGAGCGACCAGATTAATTCACAGCGTCAGGCGTGCTCAGGAGTCAATCTCGATGAAGAGCTTATGGACATTGTGATACTCAACCGCGCTTTCGGGGCAATGTCCAGATACATTACGACAATGGACGAGATGTTGAACACAATAATTAACGGTATGGGGCTTGTAGGCCGATAATTTTTACGGAAACCCGTTGGACAATTCACCCTCCTGAAGGAACGGGAGGGCATTTTTTTACAGGAGTGATGAAAATGTACAGCCGCTTGACGACAGCAACTATGTACGGGAGCTTAATGGCCTCGTTGTCGCAGAGCCAGAGAAATTTACAGGACTTACAGACTCAAATAGCTACCGGCAACAAATACGGCAAATTGTCAGACAACCCCTCCGCTATATCGCGGTCATTGGGCATTCAGTCAACAATAAACGCTAACGACAAATACCAGACAAATACCACAAACGGAATCACAATGTTACGTTACGCAGACGCAGCCCTGAATAACGTACTCGACGCAGTGCAGTCAATACGAAGCCTCGTGATTCAGGCAGGCGACGGCGCATTAGGAGGAGACCAGCTCAAAGACATTACAGCACAGATTGAGGCAAACAAGAAAATAATGCTCGATAACCTCAACACAAAAATCGCAGGGCAGTACATTTTCGGCGGAACTGACTCAAGCACACAGCCTTTTGTCGAAATGCCTGACGGGAGCATTCAGTATCAGGGAACGGACGAACGCATTAAATACGCCATAAGTGAGAGCATTCTCGGTGATGTCTCGTTTGCTGGAAGCGATATTGTCCCGGAGAATGAAGACTCTTACTTCATATGCTCGCATTACGTCCCGTTAGACTGGCAGTGGACAGGCCGCGAAGAGAAAGTTCAAATCACCGTAGGTAACCGAACATTATCCGTATTCATTCCTGAAACTTGGAGCGACTCCGATTACGACAAAACCAACAAATACAGTGATACAACAAAGCTCATAAATTATTCCGACAAAAACGAGTTCAGAGACCCCGATGAACTTTCAGGGATAAGCCTTCAGGATTTGGCGGAAATCGTAAACGGTTCACTTGCTGAACAAGGTGCGGATATGCTCGTTCACGCTTATATTGAGACAGACAAACAGGCCGGGACTCAGCAGTTAATCCTCAAGAGCAACACGGGCGAGAAAATAGGAATCACTGGCTGGCCCGATACTGATTACATGCCTATGGAAGCAGAGATTACTACGCTTGACATTGACATAGACCAAGTAAGACCCGCAGCAGGTGAGACTTCAATCTTGAGACTGGCTCTCGGAAATTCTTCACCGTCAACACTCTCTGATGATGACATCGCAGCAAAGACTGATGATGAACTCCTCAAAGATGGAATCGTTAGGATAAACAGCACTGACGAGATAGAAGACATTGCCGACAAAATCAACAGGGTAAACGGAGTATTCGCCCGCACAACTTCAGACGGCCAAAGAATCGTAATCACCGCCGAACGCACAGGAGATTTACCCGAAGACCCCCTGAGAATTGATGAGGCACAAGAAGCCCTTCATTACCCCGCGCTGACAATCAAGGCCGAAGGTAACGCCGCTAACATGTTCACATTCACCGACAGCAGCAACATCATCACAGCGAAAAGTGAGACACGAAAATTAGACCAGAGTCATATGGACGTTTTTGACGTTCTCGGAATGGAGACGGCCATGAAGAGTCGCGAGTTCGGAATGAATGACACTCTCACCGTTGAAACGGGAAACCAATTACATTGGCGCGTAATCAGCGGAGGACATACGACAGACATCAAGCTCAACGCCGGAGAATATACACTCTCAGAAATCGCTGACAGGCTCAAAAATGCCGGGGCAGGATGGCTTGAGGTTACACTCAGTGAGGACGTTAAAGACAACGCAGAACAAGGAACTCTCGACAATGAAGAGAAAACTCAAAGGCTCGTGATTCGCGGCTACAACGGTGAACAGGTTATATTCCTCGACATGAACGGGAACAAATACGCTGACAGGCTCGGACTCTCAACAGCTCTAAGGACTGACGCTTACGACGACAAAAAGACTTCCGACACAAGCGACGACTACATAGGCACGGGAATGAAGTGCGTCAATTTCCCGTCAGCACCCTGCGTTGACGACAACGTAGGAATCCCCATGCGAGTCCAAATGAACTGCGGAATGTATTACGATGTCAATATCAAGAAAGCCGATGTTGTTGACCCTGACACGGGATTTGTTGACCGCTCATTGGTCATGAAGTCAATCGTTGATCAGGTGAATGATATTGAGGGATATAACGTAATGGGTTTCGTACGCCATGTAAATTCAGAGGGCAAAGAAATAGAAGGCTCATCATCAATATACTTCCTTTCGGGGGAAGCGTTTACGGTTGTCGATATGCCGTTTGATGACCCGGAATGGAACGATTATTCCGGCGGTCTCGCTGCCCAGATGGGGATTCACGGCGGCGTTACATCAAACCTTAAGCAGACAGAAATCCCCATGACAGACAGCGCGACATTTGACGAGGCATATACTGACGCAGGAGAAACATTCCGCGAAGGGACAATACGATTCTCGAATCTCTCGCACAGCGTTGAAATTGACGTTAGCGCAAGCGACACAGTGAAAGATGTCATTGACCGTCTCAGGACTC
>JAFSLR010000139.1 GCA_017448375.1 Synergistaceae bacterium
GCTTTATATTGCGCTGCCTCATCTCATCGCGGAGTTTCCTCTCATCAATTATGCCTTTTATCACAACAACAGCTACTCCTGCTATCAATGCACCTATAAGCAATCTACCGATTAAACCCCACATAGTTACGCCTCCACGACCAATACGCCGTTGCCCTTTGCGAGAGCATTTTCCATTTTCGAGTCTAGCTGCTCATATCTCACAAGAAGGGAGTCCCTTATGTTGTCTTTGTCCTCATCATTCACGATTGCGACAATGAGATAAGTTTCCTTGTCGAGGTCGATATTGAGTTCCTGATGAAGTATCTTGAAGTTGTCATTTGTGGCCTTGCAGATTACTGCTTTGCTGCCCTGTTCGAGCTGTTCGTTTCTGGCATTGATCCAGTCTCTTGCTTCGCTGAGAGTGAATGTCCCGGCAAACATTGGGTATCCGAAACAAGCGTAAAGAAGTCTTTTGCGTCTCTCCATTGCGTTCTCCTTCCTTCTGACGGCTAATCTGTCAGCAGCAGCACCGATAACGAGTCCGCCCGCGAAAGTTCCCGCAAGTGTCATTAAACCTATTTCCATTTAAGGATTGCCTCCTGTGAAAAATTTTGTGTGGCGTAATTATAATAGAGCATTTTTTTTTCAAGTACGAGTTTCGGCTCACAAAAAAATCCCCCCGGCCTTCTTCAGACTGGGGGAATTTCTTTCGGTCAAAAAGTTATGTTACTCTTCTGACTCGATTTCTGTCGGTTCAGGTTGAGGAGTCTCTTCGGGTGCTGGAGTCTCATCGGGTGTAGGATTAACTTCGGGCACGGCAGGAAGTCCTTTCTTCTGTCTTTCCTCAATGCGTTCAAGCCTCTTCGTGAATCTCCACGCTTCAATCTCCTGCTTAACCTTATGGATTTTCGCGTAAACATCGAGAGCCTTCTCCTTATTGAGGGGACGTGAAGTCATTGCTTCCTCAAGGTCTATCCTGAGTTTTGCGAGTTCGGCTGCCTTCTCGCGAATCTCCGGGGGCATATCCGGCGTGAACGTTCTGGGTCTTGAATGGCGCGGTGCTGGCATTGGGGCGGGCATTACGGGGCGTTCCATTCTCGGAGGCATACGGCGATCTGCTGGGGGTACGGGGTGTTTCCCGTGACGGGGGGCTGCGAATGCCGATCCTGCTGTGAACACTACACACACTACTGCGATAACCGCTAATACTTTCCTCATGATTATGTTTCCTCCTTTTATGTTTACTGCTTTGCTATCTGGGTGCGACTCCCTGCTGAAGAGGGGGTCTCCTGTCGGGGCTGACTCGGTGATGCCTGTTATCGGGCGGCCTTCTGTCGGGTGTACTTCCGTGATACCTGTTGTCGGACGGTCTCCTGTCAGGGCTGCTTCCGTGATACCTGTTATCGGGATGCCTTCTGTCGGGGTATTCGGGGGGTTCGCGCTCACCGTAACCGTCTCTGCCTGTATGGGGGTGTCTTCCCTCGTAATCTCTCGGCGGTTCGGGCGGTCTCTCCTTAGTGTCATGCATTGTTGTTGCGGGTTTCTTGATGATGTTTGCGACTTTGACTTCGGCAAATGATGTTCCCGATAACGCGATTATTCCCGCTAATACTAATCCTGCTGCAAGTGCTTTCTTCATTGGAATAAATTTCTCCTTTCACTTTTATGATTTATATTTTACATCTTCTTACTGCTACCAGCGCGGCGGAACTCCTCTTTCACCTCTGAACGGGGGCGGCGGGGGCGGGTGATGAGGGCCGTGATGGGGTACGTCTCTCCATTCGGGCGGCGGGGGGTGATGTGGGCCGTGATGGGGTACGTCTCTGAAGTGCGGCGGTGGCGGCGGTGGCGGGTGATGCGGGCCATGATGGGGAGGCTCTCTCCATTCGGGCGGCGGCGGCATGTGCCCGTGAGCTGCTTTTGTTTCAACTGCTGCGTTTGCCGTTCCTGCGATTAATACACTTCCTGCTGTTAATATCATCAATGCTGCTGCGAATTTCGTTTTCTTCATTTCTTATTACCTCCTTGTTTCAACGCTGATAGAATAATCCCTGAATGTGAACGCGGTGTGAAATCAATCTATAATTATTGTGAAAGGAGAAATCTATAACATGAAGATTCTAATCGTTGAAGACGAAACATCAATAGCAGAAGTCGTAAGCGCATATGCAAAGCGTGAAGGCTACGACACAATCACAGCTTCAGACGGAATGTCAGCCCTTGAAATTTTTGAGCGCGAAGATATTTCCCTCGTCATTCTCGATCTAATGCTCCCTAAACTTTCAGGCGAGGAAGTTTGCAGACGTATCCGCGAGAAATCCCAAGTCCCAATCATAATGCTGACAGCAAAAACTTCAGAGTCAGATGTTGTTTACGGACTCGACTCAGGCGCAAATGATTACGTCCCAAAACCTTTCAGCCCCAGAGTACTTATGGCCAGAATACGCGCTCAGTTACGCCCGGCAGCCTCAAGGGACAACATAGCAGCGGGATTTTGTGCTGACGGAAGAATCGAGATTGACCCCGAAAGAGTCGAAATACGAAAGGACGGTAAATCAATCCCCGTAACAAAAAGCGAATTTCTCATATTCTCAACTCTCGCTTCAAAACCAATACGAACATGGTCAAGAGATGAGATTATACGCTCTGCACTCGGAGATGATTACGACGGTTTCGACAGGACGATTGATACTTACGTCAAAAATTTGCGCAAGAAGCTCGCCGAACCAGGCCACGAAAACGGCTGGATAAAAACAGTCTACGGATTCGGCTACAGGTTTGATGATGAAAAGTAGGTCTCTTCGTTCACACTTCTTAATGCTTTATGTTATTCTGGCAATCTTTGCGGGAATCGTTGTTCCGTTTCTGGGATTGAAGATGAGCGTTGAAGGTTTCAGAAATTACCAGATAAACAGAAGGCAGGCTGACCTCGAAAACTTAGGCGA
>JAFSLR010000140.1 GCA_017448375.1 Synergistaceae bacterium
AAAAGTAAAGGCTGATATTCGGGTCGTTGAGACTGAAGACGCTACAGGCGGCGGCTCATGCCCTGAGATAAAGTTATCGGGCTGGGGAGTCGCCGTCAAGCACGAAACTTACGGGGCAGGCTACATTCAGAGACTCTTGCGCGGACTCGACATTCCGATTTTGTGCGGTGCGCGCGATGATGAGATTGTGATTCACGTCCGAACGCTTAAGGACTCCGACATCGGCGAAATTTCCGCAGGTCTGGAAGGTGTCATGAATGCGTGAAATATCGTTAGTGTTGGGCACAGCAGGCCACATAGATCACGGGAAAACAGCTCTCATCAACGCACTCACAGGCATAAACTGCGACCGCCTAATCGAGGAACGCAAGCGCGGAATCACAATAGAATTAGGCTTTGCACCGCTGAAACTTGATGACGGTCGAGTCGTAAGCGTTATTGATGTTCCCGGCCATGAGAGATTCATTAGGCAGATGGTTGCGGGGGCTTCAGGGATTGACGCTGCACTCTTGGTGATAGCCGCTGACGAGTCCGTAATGCCCCAAACGCGCGAACATTTAGCGATTATGGAGCTTCTTGGAGTTCATGACGGGTTAATAGCCGTAACAAAAATCGACCGCGTTAAAGATGATGAAGGAATGCTTGAGCTTGTTGTTGATGACGTTAAAGACTTTGTGCGGGGAACGTTCTTAGAGGGAAAATCGGTTGTCCCCGTCTCAAGTGTTACGGGTGAGGGGCTTGACGACTTGAGGCGCGAAATTACAGCGTTGATTGACCGCGTTAAAGTCCGACCCAGAAGCGGAGCATTCTTCCTCCCTGTTGACCGAGCGTTTACGGTTTCGGGGTTCGGGACTGTCATAACTGGTACGGCCTATCATGGAACGGCTCACCCTTCAGAGCGAATCGAGGTCTTGCCGTCAGGGCGTGAAGGGCGGATACGTACTCTTCAGGTTCACGGGCAGAATGTCGAAAGCGCGTACGCAGGTCAGAGAGTCGCGGCGAATTTGGCGGGGATTGATATTGATGATATTTCGCGGGGCGATGTCGTTTGCCACAAGGGAATATTCCGGCCCACGAAATGTTTTGAGGCTGTAATCAAGATTCTCCCCAACGTCAAAGAACCGTTAAAGCACTGGCAGAGAGTCCATGTCTGCACAGGTACATCGGAAGTCCTAGCGCGCGTATCACTCCTCACAACAAAGCAGATTGAGCCGGGAGAAACTCAGCCCGCACAGTTAGTGCTTGAAGAGCCCGTAATCTGCACTTACGGACAAAGATTCATTCTGAGATTCTACAGCCCGTTAATCACAATCGGCGGCGGAGAAATCATCTATCCTTACTCCTACAAGCCCAGAGGATCGGCCATGCGTGCGAAAATCCTTCAGCGTATAGACAATCTCAAGTCAGCAAAAAATCCCGCAGACAGATTCGCATTCCTCGTCAACGAAGCCGGAGTCATGGCAAAATCTGAAGCACTCCAAGTGTTACAGGATACGCAAGAGAATTTAGACTCATTAACGGAAAAATTATCTTCAGCCGGAAAAATCGTTATTGCAGACAACAATATTATGTCCGAGAATTACTGCGGTGAAATCATGAACTCCCTTAAAGAATCAGTAATCCAATATCAAAAGCATTACCCAGCAGAAGCCGGAATGCCCTTAGAGAACGCTAATATTTCGCGGGCTGTCGTGAATCTCACTGTCGAACGCGGAATTATCACAATGACAGGCAACAAACTTCACACGCCTGATTTTGTCCCTGAGAATGACGAGGCTTTTAACGCAAACATTGAGGCCGTGAAGAATCTCTGCTTGTCGCGGAAATGGCAGTTACTCACTCTTGACGAACTCAGGAAGGAATTATCATTGCCCGAAAAAATATTTACGAAAATCATTCAGGCCATGAGGAACAGTTCAGCACTCGCACTAATCCCCGAAGGCTACGTTTTAATCCGTGAGCTTGAAGACGAAATGCGGAAAATCTTGCGGGGACTCGGAAATCAGGTAACGTTAGCGCAGGTAAGAGACGCAACAGGAAGCACACGAAAATACATTCTTCCTATATTAGAGTATTTCGACAGCAAAGGTTACACAAGAAGGGCGGGTGATGTCCGTGTCGTGCTGTGATGATTCCCAAATCGGCAAAAAGAGACTCACTGAATTATCGCATTCCAGCGGGTGAGCCGCAAAAATAGGTCCGGCGGATCTACAGCAGGTTTTATCGGGCATTCCTCAAGTTTACGGCGACAGGATTCTAGCCTCTTGGAACGGTAACGAGGACGCAGCAGTCTTTGACATTGACGAGAACCGTTACGGAATTTTGACGGTTGACTTCATCACGCCAGTTGTTGATGACGCTTTCACGTGGGGTCAGATTGCGGCGGCTAACTCTCTGAGTGATGTTTTTGCGATGGGCGGAAGGCCGATTGTTGCGTTGAATGTCGTATGCTTCCCGACAAAATATCTTGAGCTTGACGTTCTGAAATCGATTCTTGAGGGTGGATTCGAGCGCGTAAGGAGTTCTGGAGCGTTTCTCGTTGGAGGACACAGCGTGCAGGACGATGAACCGAAATACGGTCTTGTTGTTTACGGCGAGGCGGAGAAGTCAAAACTTTGGCGTACAACTGGGGCGCGTGAAGGGGACAATCTCATTCTCACAAAGCCGCTCGGAACAGGTATAGCAGTAACAGCAATAAAAGCCGGAATGATTGAGGACGAGTCAACACTCACAGAATCAACCGAAAGCATGAGGGCATTA
>JAFSLR010000141.1 GCA_017448375.1 Synergistaceae bacterium
GATGGTTAGGCCAGTCTTCACGAGCTTGTGGATTATCTTGAATGGCCTTCTCAATAGTGAGAGTTTCACGATATTCACGAGCTTCGGCAGTCATAGTCCATTTTACATTAAGCCCGCTTTTTTCGAGTTCAGCTCTAATCTCAGATAAAGAAAGTCTGAAAAATTCTTTTCTGAAATTGACTTTATTAACTTGCGACAAAGCGAATTTTTTGTGAAGCATATTCTCAAGAGCTGGAGCGTCATCACTCCAAATGAGAGCGTGAACGTCAAAAGCAAAAGGAACACTGGCACTGCTTAATTCGCGAACGCGGTCTAAAGGTTCAAGCCTTCTAGTCATGCCTATTTTGTAGATATTCTGTCCGAATGAGCCTTCATTAGAAATGATATAGACATAACCTGCTTTAGTTTGTTGAGCCATAGAAAGAGCGCGTTTGTTTCGTTCTTCTGCTTCCTGATATTTTCGTTCGAGTTCAGCAATTTGAGCCTCATAAGCAGCGCGTTGTTCAGCATTTGCTTGTTCTAATTGAGCTTTTGCTTTTTCCTTTTTCCATAGCTTTTTGTAGCAATTCTTCTTCTTTGGCGGCATCGCGTAAAGCCTTTTCAATTTCTCTGCGAGCTTTTTCTTCTTCGCGCATTTGTTCTCTAATTCTGCGCTGTTCATCAATATCTTGTTTGTGAATTTCAGCGAGAATACAAGCGAGTCGTAATTCATCAAGTCTGAGCTGAAAATAAACCTCAGTAATACGGGCATTTCGGAAGGCCATACCGTTGTAATTAACAAGATTAAAGGCATCAGTAAGTTTTTGTCTTAGAGTTCCGAAGTTATCAGATTTTGCGCTTGCGAGGATAGAATCAGCCTTGCCGTTGAAAGCGTCAATAATGAAGTTAATCGCAGTCTGTCTTCTGGACATTTCGGAATAATCACAAGTAGCAGCTTGGTTATTCTTTACCATACTGCGAACACGTGCACGAATTTCTTTGTAGTCTTTGCTGGCCTGAGAATATCCGTATGTTTCAGCTAAATCGTCAAGGAGATTATGAGAAGGAATGAGATAATCATTGCCGTAGCCGAGAATAATATTTTTCATGGATTTTGCGGTTTGTTCGTAGAGTTTAGCGTTTTCTTTTGCGTCGAGAGCGTTTTCCGCGATTTCTCTTGCCTTTTGCTGTGCTTCTTGGAGCATTTTCTCAACAGAAATTTTAGCTTGCTGAATATCAGAGTTAATTCTTTGAACTTCAGAATTAGTTTGAGAAATTAGTGCATTTGATTTTTCAAAAGTCTCATCAAGAATGCGTTTAGCTTCAGCCTCAGCATCAATAATTTTGTCATATTTGCTGTATTTTTCCTGTAATTGCTCATAGCGCATATGAAGTAGTGCGTAATCACTGGCAAGACGTATGTGGTATTCTTTGTCAGCTTTGAGTTTGCGATAGAATTTTACGCCTTCACCTATGATAATAACAAGCAGAATAGAAGCAGCAGCTAAAGTAATCCAGAAAATCATAAAATCATCTCCTTTGAAGTTTATTGAATTTTATCGACTTCCAGCAAAGGCAATAATTTTCTTGTACTGTCTGTAGATTGAGATTGATAATCTTCTTTGATTGGTGTGCATGGCGAAATAATAGTTACTTTCAGTTGTTGTTGTGCGCGTTCTTTGCGTTTTATTGATTGTATATACTCTTCTTCAATATATGTATTTTCTCTTGATATGCGAGCGTTTTCTTCTAATTCTCCTAATATAGCGAGAAACGGGACAATAATTACAGGCAAGAAAGAGAAGAGGAAACTCCTAGACCACAGAAAGATGAAAGCTCCAATGATGAAACCTAAAATGAGACCGCCGTGTATAGTCTGAGAATTTGCTTGATTGTGAGTAGTGCGTTCCTTCTTGAATAATTTTGAGCGATAAGAGATACCAGTTCCCGGCAATCCTGAATGAATGAACGTTCCATTAGTGCCAGTATTAATTGAGAATCCTTTACCGCCGAATGAAGTACTAATGCTTTTCTTTCCGATATTGAGCTTCAATCCCGAAAACAGCTTGAATGATTTTCTGAAACGTAATCCCATATTTTACAATCTCCTTATTGAATTTATATTTTTTTTTGTACATCTCTAGCAGTTTTTAATATAGTTAAAGCGTCTTGAACGATACAGATGATAGTATCAAGATTTTTCCCGTTTTGTGCTGCTTTTTCAGCGTTATCAAATAATGCGCCCCAATATGTCATATTAGGCGTATTATTTTTTGTTTCTGTTTTATCTTTGTATTCAGATATTTTGATGAAATGTTCTGATTCATCATTTTTATCATCAATTAATTCCGAAGTTGGAACACCAAGAACAAGTGCTATGTTTTTTATTGTTTCTGCTTTTATTTTGACTTCTCCACGTTCCCACCGAGCTACGAGGTTTGGATGTTTTCCTATAGCTTCAGCTAAAGCCTCTTGAGTAATACCTTGTTTTTTTCTTGTGATTCTTATTCGTTCTCCTATTGTACTCATAGTATCCTCCTTAATTTTTATTAATTATACATTTTTGTATATTATTTCAAAGTTCAATTATGAATAAAAAAATATCTATATATGTATAATTACATATTGTATTTTTATCCAAAACTGGATAATATATTGTATAAGAAAGGAGGTGAAACGATGAAATATCTTGCAGCAATACGAAAAAAACAAGGTTTAACGCAGACTGATTTAGCAGAAATGATTGGGGTGGGTATGAACTCAATAGCTAGATACGAACGAGGAGAAGTTCAGCCATCTGTTGAGGTTGCGGTAACGATAGCAAAAGCATTACACGTTGATTTGCTTGAGTTATTAGAAGGGCCGAAAAGCGACAAGATAAAAATCACGCTTTCGTACGATTGGGGTAAATATGAGGAAGGAGGAATAGATATGACAGGTAATGAGTTTGATGTATTTCTTGGAAAAGGCGGTGAGATAGGGCTTAAAGGTTCAGGACTTCTTACAAGCCGTGAAGCAATCGAGGAATTTTTAGCAAATGTTCGGCTTCAGGTAGAGAGTGCATTTGAAGCACAGGTAAAGCGAGGAGCAATTCAGCCGTCAGTACAGGGAGCATAGGCGAATAACAGCGTGGGGAGATTATCCCTGCGCTGAAATTTTCAGGAGGTAAATATGAGCAAGAAGCGCAAGAAAGAAGAAATAACCTTTGAAAGATTAAAGAAGTTGAGTAAAAGAATTAGCAGACTTAAAGCGAAATTGCGTGAAGTAAATGACTCGCCGTTCACGAAACTGGAGAAAGCGTACGTGATATTCAGCCAATATCCCGAAATATTTGGAGACGTGCCGCTGTGGAAACTCAAATTTCTGTTCTTTGACGAATGTGAGGAATGCACCAATGACGAATGATTTGCAGGTGTTCAGCTACAACGGGCAGCAGGTACGCACAGTAGAACAAGACGGCGGAGTCTGGTTTGTTGCGAAAGACGTATGCGACATTCTGGGCTTAAACAATGCCCGAAAAGCTGTAAGTGCGCTTGATGACGATGAAAAAATGACCGTAACTAATAGTTACAGTCATTCCGGCCAGCGTGGAGGCGCACAGTTCTTGAATCTTGTGAGTGAACCCGGCGTATACAAACTGATATTCAAGAGCCGAAAAACAGAGGCTAAAGATTTTACACGGTGGGTTACGCATGAAGTATTGCCGCAGATTCACAAATATGGAATGTACCTGACAGACAAAACGCTTGTGGCATTGAAGAAAGACCCTGAAGCGTTCGAGCGAGTATTGAAACTTTACGCGGATTCACAGTCGGAAGTGCGTGGATTGCGGAAGGAGCTTGACAGTTCACGCCCTTTTGCGAATCTTGGATTAGCAGTTTTGTCGCAGAAGGGAAGCGTAACGTTTCAGAGTGGAGCGCAATTCTTAGCACAGCACGGAATACCGATAGGCCAAAATCGTTTGTTTCGGTATTGCAGAGAAAAGGGATTGCTTTGTTCGAGACGTGGACGGCAGTACAACAAGCCGACTCAGCGAGCAATCGAGCGCGGGCTGTTCAATCTAGAAGTGAGCGGAGGATTTTACGCAATAACGCTGATAACACCGCAAGGATTGATGAATTTGACGAATATGTTAGCCCATGAGAATTACCCGCTGTTAATGCTGATGGAGACAGCACAGGGCGAAACGGAGTAACAGTATAGCTCCGTCTTGGTGTGAGTCACTAACTGACGAGCCCAGCGAATTGACAAAGTTCAAGGTCTTAAATTGAGGCACTTCATAAGGTTGTTGGAGAGGAAGCCTTAACACCTGACACATACAAGGCACAACGAAGCCGCGAAACTCCATACACCTCCGACAGCCCGCCGTGCCGGAGTTCGTTCTAAAAGGTGGGATTTGTATTGTTATGGCATGTTGTAAAGCATGTGAGGTGAGAAAAATATTACTTCCAAAGGACAGCGACAAGATGAGTCCCGTGCAGTTAGCGTTAGAAGTAGCACTGCATGAGCTGAATTATCTGCACGGGCTTCATGTAACCGATGTTTCTGATTTGGCGTATACATGGGACATAGATACGAAGGACGCAATCGAGATAGTAGCTAAAGCACTTGAGCCGATTAGGTCAGCTCAACATAAGGATAACGCTCAGGGTGCTTCTTGATATAACGGTCAAAGTAAGTTCCATGAGAGGACGCAGACATTAAACCTTGATATTCAAACGCTGGCACATTTGAATATTGGTAGATACGCCCTCCATGAAACTGAACGATTAAAATCTGAGACTGACTATCATAACCTACAGCCTTCAGATGACTAGATTGTACGTTTTTCATTTTCATTTGCTTCACCCCCTTTTTCGAGAGTATGTACTTATTGTACTGGTAAAAATTAGAGGTGGAGCATTGTTTTTAGATATAGGAAGGAGAAAATCACATGAAAGAGAGCGCGATACAAATATTCAGCAATGAAGAGTTCCAAGTTCGCACAATCGAAGACAACGGCGAAATATGGTTTGTGGCAAAGGACGTAGCAGAGGCATTGGAGTATTCATACTGGCAGCCCAACATAGTGGCGCATGTGCCAGAAGTCTGGAAGGGTATTAAACGGATTAATACCCCCGGCGGTTATCAGGAAATGCTTTGCCTGACAGAAAACGGCGTGTATTTCTTTCTGGGACGTTCGGACAAAAAGAAAGCACTGCCGTATCAGATGTGGATAGCCGGAGACGTAGTGCCGTCCATCAGGAAGCACGGAATGTACGCAACGCCCGCGAAGGTTGAGGATATACTCAGCAATCCCGACGCATTTATTCAGGTGCTACAAGCGTACAAGGCTGAACGGGAAAAGCGCGAGTCACTAGAAGCGAAAATTGAAGAGGACAAGCCGAAATTGATATTTGCTGAGGCAGTAAATACGAGCAAAGAATCAATCCTGATAGGCAATCTCGCAAAAGTCCTACGGCAGAACGGTGTCGAAATCGGCCAGAACCGTTTGTTTGAATGGCTGAGAGAGAACGGTTTCCTCATCAAATGCAAAGGCGAACGTTGGAATATGCCTACACAAGACAGTATAGAGCGCGGACTGTTTGAGGTGAAAACCCGCGTAATCAATAATCCAGACGGGACAACGCGAATAGTGAGGACGACCAAAGTAACAGGCAAAGGGCAAATCTACTTTGTGAATCGTTTTCTGAAAGGCAATCTAGAGTGATATATATCGACCCCGCTAATCTTGATTACAAGCAAAGGAAAGAACTTGAAGCGATAATCAGTCAAAGGAACTGCAATATAGGACTAAGGAACATATCAGGAGGAAGCCGTGAAGATATAAATCTATTCATAGAATGCTTAAATAGCCAGCTAAATCACGGTTTCCAGATATGCGGAGTTGATTTTGATTTTGCTTTAAGTCCTCAGAGCGCAGTTGTAACGTTCCGAGCCAATTTACGTAGAGAACAAAATTTACCCCTTCTGCTTTAGGCGTATGAAAATTCAAACCCTGCCGAATGCGTAGTACGTATGTAGAAGGGGAGTTTTTCTGCATGAAAAGACGTGAGTAAATGCTAACAGAGGAAGAACGGCAGCGAAAATATATTCACCTAGATAAAAAGACGCTTGAAAATCTTCAAAACCTGCGGAAAGAAAGACAGCAACGGGAAATATCACTAAGCAAATTAGGGCAAATAATTGGAGTAAGCAAAAGTTTAGTATATCACTATGAAAATTTGCTTTCATATCCCAGAGTTGGATGTTATCGAAGGCTGGTTGAATTTTTCGGCTGGAATATAACAGAGGATATAAATTATCAATTTGCAGTAACTCCTGTAAGTGAATTGAAATCTCAACTAAGGTATCGAATGCGACGTTATGGACTTGGGATAAGAGAACTTGCCTCGATACTTCATGTACATCATTCAATGATAACAGTAACAGTGAATATGAAGAAA
>JAFSLR010000142.1 GCA_017448375.1 Synergistaceae bacterium
AAAAGGACTCGCCTTTAATGAGATGGCTGACCCTTCAGACAACGTTTCAATAAGCAAAGTTGAGATTTACGGAACGCCTGAAGAATCAGGAGATTTCACGTTGACCTTCACGTCCTCGAACGTTATGGGAGCTTCAAGCATTGATATTCCGTTCAAGGTTGAAGATAACGTGCCTAATTTTATTGATGACGGCGGTATGTTCTCAATGAAAGGACTCGAAATTAACACAGAGTTCTCATACCCTGTTCTTGTTGAAGGCAGCGCGCCGATCTCATTTGACGTAAGCGGAGACCTTCCAGAAGGCACTCACATACGATATGAGGACAGCACCCCGATATTTTACGGTAAAGCGACAAAGACAGGGCATTACTATTTCACAATAAGTGCGGAAAATTCACGCGGAAAAAGCAAGAATAACGCAGACTTTGACATTCACGTTATAGAACCGTCAGCAATAATCACACATATACTTCCTGACGCTGTAACAGGAGTCTCTTATGACGCAAAAATAAATCTCCGAAGCAATGTCAAAATGTCGTGGACTGTAAACGCAAACTCATCACTTCACATGAAAATCTCACAGTCAGGGGATTTAACCGGGCTTCCCGAAAAAGCCGGACGTTTCGCAGTAAAAGTGAAAGCAGAATCCCCCGACATTAACGCAAGTTTTGAGAACAATTACGCGCTGACAGTAAGAGCAGTCCCGGCGATAAAAACATCAAGCCTTCCTGACGGGAAAATTAACACCGAGTACACATCAACAACTCTCAGTGCAGACGGAACAGCCCCGATAACATGGAGCGTTTCAGAAGGATTAATGCCCGAAGGATTAACGCTCTCACAGAATGGGTATGTTTACGGGACTCCGAAAGAGTCAGGCTCATACGTCTTCACGGTAAGGGCAGGGAATAAGGCCGGCCATGACACAAAGACTTTCACTGTAAGCATTGCCGCTAAGAGTTCAGCACCTGAGAGCCGGGACGAGAGTGTTACGCCCGAAAGCACAGATATTCCCCCAGAGCCCGAAAGCCAAGACATTCCAGCCCCAAAGACAGTGATAATCACTGAGGGTTCAGCGCGTGATGTCTCATCGCTCACAATCGGGGAGCTTGCCTCGATAGCCGGTTCGGGCGGAATGATTGCGGCGATACTCCCTGAGATAACCACGAACGACTCAGCCTTCTACACCCCAGAGAGCATAGACTCTTTCGCGAACGTCAAACTCTCGACTGATGTTCCGACAGGCTGGACTCTAGTGTGGAATGCGTTTACGCGGGGGACTTCTGACGCATTGTCGGTTGAGAACGCAGAGGACGATAACGTTCAGTTCACGGACTCGGAAGGGAAAATCACAATCACCGTTCCAGAGGATCACGTCATCAATATTTCCGCGTGGCTTGATGCTGATACGCTGTATGCGCCTGTAGTGTCAGCCGTTGAGCACAGAGAGGAAGTAGAAGGAGTCGCCTCTTCGAGTTCTGGAGGGTGCATTGCGGGCGGTGCGGGGATTGCGATTTTAGTCCCGGTGATTTTCGTTAAGCTCAGGAAACGTTAATGAGTATTTTTTTCCCTTTCAGTTTTGTGCTGAAGGTTTAAGATTTTCCCTTTCGGCTTTGTGCTGAAGGGGAATTTTTTTTGCAAACGGAGTATAATTTCAAACCGTGAAATCAAAACTTTTAAGGAGGCATAAAGCATGAGGAAAATTTTTTCAGCATTATTCCTTTTGCTTCTTTTGGCTTCGGCGTGCTTTGCTGACGCTGTGCCGGGAGATGTCATCGTAGTACTCCGCAACACTTCAGGCCAACGCTTGATGAGTGCGGGAAAAACTGAGGGAGCGTTAAAATCTCTCTCATCGGTTAAGGCGTTCACAGAGTCCGTAAATGCTAACGTCAAACGGACATATGACGCTCTTTCAGCAGAATCAGGTTACATCTTTATGGTAATCCATTCCGACAATGAGGACGAGAAATCACTCCTCGAAAAAGTCAGGAAAAATCCCAATGTCATAGCAGCATCTCTCAACAATAAAGTCCACGCATTAAGAGCCGAAAGTGATGAAGTCCGCCCCAATGACTCCGAGTATTACAAGCTCTGGGGAATGGAAGCCATTAAAGCTCCGCGCGTCTGGAAAAAAGGTACTGGCTCAGATGATGTCTATATCGCTGTTCTTGACTCGGGAGTCGATTACAATCACCCGGACATTGCGCCGAACTTCTCGCACGAGTACAGCAGAAACTTTGTAGCTGTGGACGGCAAAGTAGACCCGAAAGCGTATTTCGACGAGAACAAACACGGCACTCACTGCGCGGGAACTATTGCAGCAGTCGGAAACAACTCAATCGGAGTCGCCGGAGTGAACTGGAAGGCTAAAATCATTTCCGTGAGAGTCCTCAATGCAGACGGAGGCGGCACAGATGACGATGTTATGGCGGGTATCAACTATGTTACGGAGCTTCTCACGTCCAATCCCAATCTCAACATTGCAGCTGTGAATTTCTCTGTGGGAGGCAGCGAATCAACCGTACCTAACGCCAATTTACCTTATTATTTGGCCTTAAAAGCATTGAGTGACACAAACAGGACTATTTTCTGCGCGGCTGCCGGAAATGATTTCTCAGAAGTCGGCGTTCCTAATTTCGGAAGTAAAATAGAGGTTACTCAAGGTGAGTATGTTTATCCGCCTTCAGTGCACGCTGTAAATCAAGGTATCGACAACATGATAGTAATTGCCGCCGTAACGCCCGGCCTTGAACGCGCAGACTTCAGCAATTACGACAGGCGTTATGTTGACGTTGCAGCACCGGGTGTCGCCATATTGAGCACAGTACCCTATAATGCCAGCGAAGACTTAAGGTTTGATGTGGTCGACAGGACTTACGCTTACCAGTTTTTCAACGGCACTTCAATGGCGACTCCTCATGTTGCGGGGGCTGTGGCTCTCCTGAAATCGCTTTACCCGAAAGCAACAACCAAGCAGATTAAAGCCGCGATTATCGGAGGTGCTGACGGTTCATTGCTCCGTGATGACGGGACATCAATGTACGGTTTCCTGAATCTTGAAGGGGCTGTGAATTTCCTTGAGAGGACGCTCGCTTCTGCTGATACGAAACCTATGATTGCGCCCGCGTCCCTTTCAGAGCCGACAGTCGGACAGACATACAGATTCCAGTTCTATGCGTCAGGCTCAGAGCCTTTAACGTGGAGCATACAAGGAGGACTCCCCGAAGGTCTCAGCTTTGACAACGGAATAATCACAGGGACTCCGAAATCTTCGGGAAAAACATCGTTCATCGTCTTTGCGGAAAACGATTACGGCTATGACACTCTCGTAACTGAAATCAGCGTTGACGAGGTAGTTGCACCCGTTATCTCGATGGACAACGAATTTTACTGTGTAGTTGAAGATGACAGCACACTGACTGTAAAACTTAGTGAGGGTACATGGCCGTTTGTCTGGGAAATTACGAAAAGCTCAGACGTTAATGACGGTTCAAATTTAACCATCAATAACACTACTGGCATAGTGAATTTCATACCTGCAAACGCAAGGCAGTACAAGTTCACCGTGAAAGTTTCAAACTCAGCCGGACAGGACGAAAAGGAATTTACATACACTGCCGATAAAAAGCTCGCGGCTGCAATCTCAAGAGACACCGCGCTTGCTGTTGCGGCCGTAGGACAGATATACACCGCCGGAACATCTGCGGATTACGCTGTGAGAGACGAGATGACCATCGGAAAGGGAGAAATGATAGAGGCTGAAGGGACATTCCCGCTTTACTGGTCTGTTGAAGGACTCCCCGATGGAATGAAATACGTTATTGACAGTGAAAACGCGGCAATAATATGGATTGGCGGAAGACCCCTTTCACCCGATACATATCACGTAATTGTTACGGTCTCAAATGATATTGGCACGGGCGGAAGCTCTGATGTACGAGTTGACAGCAAAGACTTTGAACTCAAAGTAATTACAGAGCCTGTATCATTCGTGGAATCAAGCTACGATATTCTGTTTAACGCGGGAATTTACGACAGGAAAGCAATAGCTGTACTCGGATCGCTGCCCATATCATACAACGGGTTTGAAGGCAAAATTCCTGACGGCATGAGTGTTGACTGCTACATGAACTCGATCGTAATAACAGGCTGCCCGACGAAATCAGGAGACTGCGAAGCGATATTCTACGTCTCGAATGATTTGGGCCAAGCAAGCGTTGACGTTCGTTTCTACGTCTTATCACCGACAATAATAACGACATACGTACTTGACGATGCAGTGAAGGGCTATCCTTACAGCTTCACCCTCAAATCAGCAATGAATGTTCCTCTCACATGGACAGAAAGCGGAGACGTACTCTCAAAGGCAGGTCTTGCGCTCTCAGCTTCAGGGACAATAAGCGGTACACCTTCAGAGGCCGGAGTTTTCAAATTCACGGTCAGGGCAAAAGGTGCAAACGGTGATGCTGATATTGCCACAAGGTCTTACATTCTCACGGTTCACGACAAACCCGCGATAACTACAGCGTCAACACTCCCCGGAGGAACTCAGAACAAGGAATATCCTGTTACGGAGATTAAGTTCACAGGGTCAGCCCCGACAACGTTCTCTGTGAACGGAGGATCAATGCCGGCCGGATTAATACTTTCGTCAAACGGATACATTCACGGAACGCCGGGGCAGGCCGGGACATTCACATTCACAGTGGGTGCTTTGAACCCTGCCGGAACGTCCTCAAAGGATTTCACGGTTGTGATTGCTTCTGACGGCTCGACACCTTCACCGACACCAGACTCGGACGACAAGAAATCGACAGACTCAGACGACACTAAACCTTCACCGACTCCGACTCCTACACCTTCAAGCGACGACAAGAGTCCGACAATCGGGAAATCGCGCGGAATATCATCGCTCACTGCCAATGACATTGCTGAGCTTGGGACTGAGACAATAGCGGCAATACTTCCTGAGATTACCGTCCGCGAGTCAAAGACGTATACGGCTCAGGATATTTCAGCGTTCGCAAACATATTGCTGTCTTCTGACGTACAGCCCGGAGCGACTCTCGTGTGGCATCCTTTCGTGAGGACTTCAGCGAGTGCGTCGGCTTCAGAGGTTGAGGACTCAGCGAGCCAGGCTACCTTCTACAACAAGAACGGCAGCGAGGTTGAGACAGTTCCGGCTGACAGGACAATTAGCGTATCAGCATACCTTGAGGCAGGGAAGACGTATGCGCCAGTAATTTCAACGAAGAGTACTGTTGGCGTTTCGTCAAGCTCCGGCGGATGCAGTGCGGGTGCGTTAGGCTTTGCGATATTCCTTCCACTTTGCGCTGTAATATTCAGGAAAAATTCACGTTAAGGATATACAATTTCCCCTGTGCTTTAATGGCGCGGGGGATTTTTTTCTGCCCTAAAATTATTTCAAAAGGAGTAAAGATGATGAAAGCATTACGGATTTTCATTGCGTTATGTCTTATGGTCCCGGCGATTTCGGCATGGGGCGCGGAAAATAAAAGGGGAGAAGTTCTTGCGGTACTGAAGACTCCTGCGGGAATGACTCTGACTGAAGAGAGCCTGAAGTCGGGAAGGA
Organism: Synergistaceae bacterium; assembly: GCA_017448375.1. Classification (GTDB taxonomy): domain Bacteria; phylum Synergistota; class Synergistia; order Synergistales; family Aminobacteriaceae; genus JAFUXM01. The sequence goes on from JAFSLR010000142.1 coordinate 5,594, forward strand.
TTCGCAGATACATAGACCTTACGGCGGAGTCGGCTGGTGGAAAAGTTGCGAGCATATATGACTCTTTGTCCCTCGTGAACAAGGAAGGGAATATCTTCGTGTTCATTGTGTCGGACAGGAAGACTTCCGAACAGCTTGCGGCCGATTTGAAGGCAGACCCGAATGTGGTCTCAGCGTCGCCGAACAGGAAAGTGAAAGCGTTTTAGAGGGTGCTTGACAGAATGAATAACGCCCTGTAGAATGTATAACTTGTTGAAGCCGGTGTAGCTCAGCTGGTAGAGCAGCTGACTTGTAATCAGCAGGTCGGAGGTTCGAATCCCCTCGCCGGCTCCAGTGAGTGAAAAGCGAAAAGTGAAAAGCGAAAAGGCGGAATGGCCGAGTGGTCAATGGCAACAGACTGTAAATCTGTCGACGGGAGTCTACCATGGTTCGAACCCATGTTCCGCCACTTTAGGTTTCAAGGGCCGATTTAGCTCAGCCGGCAGAGCACATCCATGGTAAGGATGGGGTCTTCGGTTCAAATCCGAAAATCGGCTTCAGTTACGGAGAGTGAGAAGTCCCGGAGTGAAATAGCTTCGGGATTTTTTGTGTTTACGGAAAAAATGCTATACAGAGTGTTTTCGTAAGCATTATAATTCCACCTCCGTTTGTGAAGGGGGAAATCTGCTTAAAGCCCGAAAATTTCAGAGTGAGTGCCTAGCCTCTCAAGTATGAGCCAGTCATCGCCCTCATATTTGTAGACGAGCAAAAAATCGGATCGCAAGTGGCATTCCCGTAAGCCTTCCAAGTTGTTGTGAAGCGGGTGATCGTGATACTGTTCGGGAAGGGGTATATCATACTTTAAGTTATCGATGACATATCATAATTCCCCGCCCGGTCTCAGAATATTACGGTATCTCCCTCTGCTTTCACGCTTGAAATCCTGCTTAAAACGGCTGCGTTCTCTGGTAATTCGCATAATTTTTCCTCCGGGTTAGCCTCGTACCATATTTTGTTCCATTCCTCGAAAAGCTCATCCACTGTCAATGTTTCTCCGATGTCATGTTCTTCTTCATACAGTGCGCACAACGTACCGTAAGTCGGATTCCCGTACCTATCATAGATAGCAGCCTCATACGCAGGATCATCATCAACATAATCCGGGTCATACTCGAAACGCTCCCAAAGCTCTTCCATAGTCATTTTGCGGTCAGGCTTAACCCATACTTTTTTCTTTTCTGTTACAGCTCCCATAATTTTCACCTCTTCCTATGCAAGCTAATTTTTCCCATTACATGAATGAACTGCACATGTTCT
>JAFSLR010000143.1 GCA_017448375.1 Synergistaceae bacterium
ATACGCGCTCGCAGTATCACGAAGCCAGTTAGCCTCCTGCTGAAGTTTGCGCTGCTTTTCGACTCTTTCTTCGGCGGCTTTGATGATTCGTTCCCCGTCATCGAGAGGCCATATGACTTGAGCGATTCGGAGATTCTTCAATGCGTCATCAAGCCTTCCTGCCTCCGTGAACGTTTCAGAGTCGGCACGGAGTTTCTGAGCCTTGCTGTAACGGGAGTAATTAGCGTTCATGGCCTGAAGTCCGTCAGAAATTTCCGTATCTCTCGGTGAAAGTGTTATTGCATGTCCCGCAAGCTGTACGGCCTCAGCGTAATTCTTCGCCTCCCAAAGCTCCTGTGCTTTCTGCCAGACCTGCCACGCTTCACGCTCCATTGAAGACTCTTCGTATGTTGAAACGGGAAGAGTGATTGATACGGTATTTTCGCCGCTTCCGAGCTTAACGCCCTGAGAGTTGAAAGCTGTTACTGTGATTTCGCTTGTGCCTGTGCTGCCCCGCCGAATGAATATGTCGGAGTTGTCCTGACTCATTAAAGCCGTAGCAGCGTCTCCGTTCCATGTGAGGGAGTATTTCCCGCTGAAATTAGGGTTGAGGGACGCACGGAGTCTTACGGGTTGTCCGGCCATGAGAACATCGGGGCTTAAAGCGTAATCTGAACGGCTAGCGGAAGCCCAAAGGGTAATCGGTTCATCGACAACAACGGAAATATTGACGGTGAACTCTTGAGGGGTAATGAGTCTTTCGGCGGTTGAAACGATTTCGCCGTCCCTGTCAACAAAAAGAGCCTCGACTCTTACGGGGTCAGTGTCAAGTGGTGTGAAGGTACATTCGCGGCCTCCAGCCCTGACGGAAAAGCGAGAAGGGTTTTTGCCTGACGTTGGTGAAACCGACCATTCAACAGAACCGTTTGAGGGAATCTGAGAGGACTCAACCGACACAACAACCCGTTCGCCTACATGAGCTTCGCCCTTCATGTTAATGGAGGGAGCAGCAAACGATGAGCCTGCAAGAGACAGCAGAATTAGAGCTATGATTGCAGGGGAAAATTTTACGTGCATGAAACTTGGTGCCTCCTTCTTTATGAATAAAACGTGTGAAAGTTATTCTAATTATACTATTGAAAGCCGAGAAAACGTTTTTCACATGGCCGTTATTAAACGAATTGAAATAAGTGCGGTTATCAAATACAATTTACACACGCATAAAAAATTTCAACAAAACAAAACAAAGGGGGCAACAATTTTATGGCAGACGCTATAAGGCACGGTGTATCACCCATCACCGACTATGACATATTCCTGTTCAAGCAGGGAACGCACTATCATCTTTATGAGAAGATGGGCGCGCAGAAATTCACAGACCCTTCCGACAACGCCGAAGGAGTCGCATTCAGCGTATGGGCACCTAACGCACAGTCAGTAAGCGTAGTGGGAAACTTCAACGGCTGGAACACAGAATCTCATCCTCTCGCAGCACGCTGGGACGGCTCCGGAATATGGGAGGGATTCGTTCCCGGCCTCAAGAAGTGGGAGCTCTACAAATTCTGCATAAGGAACTCACACGGTGAAGTCAAAGAGAAAATGGATCCCTTCTGCCGAGCGTTTGAACTTCCTCCGAGAACGTCATCAATAACTCACTGGCCCGAATACGAATGGGGCGACTCGGAATGGCTCGAACATCGCGGTGAAAAAATGAATCTCTCCGCACCCCTCAGCGTTTACGAGGTTCATATGGGATCATGGCGAAGGCACTGGAATGACGGACTCTCGCTCTCATACCGCGAAATGGCCGAAGAACTTCCCGCTTACTGTGAGGATATGGGCTTCAACGCCGTAGAGTTCCTCCCCTTAATGGAGCACCCGTTCTACGGTTCATGGGGCTATCAGACACTCGGATATTTTGCGCCGACAGCACGCTACGGTACGCCGGAAGATTTAATGTACCTCATTGACTCTCTCCACAAGAAGAACATTGCGGTAATTCTGGACTTTGTTCCGAGCCATTTCCCGACTGACGATTTCGGACTCGCACGCTATGACGGAACAGCGTTATACGAGCATGAAGACCCCCGAAAAGGCTATCACCCTGACTGGGGAAGCTACATCTTCAACTACGGGCGTAACGAGGTAAGGAGCTACCTTATTTCGAGCGCGGCATTCTGGATCGACCAGTACCACGCAGACGGACTCAGAATCGACGCTGTAGCCTCAATGTTATACCTTGACTACTCACGCAAGAACGGCGAATGGATACCGAACATTTACGGAGGCCGTGAGAACTTAGAGGCTATATCACTGTTACGGGACATGAACAGCGAGTTATTCGGGCGTTTCGGGAACATTCAGACAATCGCGGAAGAGTCAACAGACTGGCCTATGGTAACACGTCCAGTATTCTTAGGCGGACTCGGTTTCGGAATGAAATGGAATATGGGCTGGATGCACGACACGTTAGACTACATGAGCCTTGAGCCTGTATACCGTTCGTGGCATCAGAATCAGCTGACGTTCTCAATATGGTATGCGTTCAGCGAGAATTTCATGTTACCGTTGTCGCATGATGAAGTTGTGCATGGAAAAGGCTCGCTCATCAACAAGATGTCGGGCGACTGGTGGCAGAAACGCGCGAATTTGAGACTCCTTTACGGTTACATGTGGGCGCACCCGGGCAAGAAGTTATTGTTCATGGGCGGAGAATTTGCGCAGGGTCTCGAATGGAATCACGACTCGGCGTGTGAATGGCAGCTCCTCCAGAAGGACGATTTTCGCGGGATTCAGGACTGGGTACGCGATTTGAACAAGGCGTACAAGAAGTATCCTCCGCTGTATGAGCTTGACTTTTCGCCGGAAGGATTCAGGTGGGTTGACTGTTCCGACTGGCAGCAGAGCGTTATTGTGTGGCTGAGGAAGGGAAAGAGCGATGACGAGTACATACTCTGCGCCGCGAACTTTACGCCCGTTCCGCGTTACGGTTACCGTGTTGGAGTGCCGCGTTCGGGGTTCTGGAAGGAAATACTCAACAGCGATGCAACGAAATACGGCGGAGGCGGACTCGGGAATTGCGGAGGTATGGAGGCTGAGATGATCGGCTGGAACAATATGCCGTACTCATTGCCGCTGACATTGCCGCCGTTAGGGATAGTGATGTTCCATTTCAGCACGAAGCCTGAAGAGGAATAACGGAGAAAATTTTGCGCCCCCCTTGCGATTTTGTGAGGGGGGAATATTTTTGAGGAGGTTAATTTTATGGCTGAATATGAAGGCGGACTTGATACACCTGAAAAGTTACGTGCAGAATTAAAGCTGACGGTTGATTACATACCTGAAGACAGATTGAGCGAGGCACTTATTTACCTTGATAATCTCTTAGAGTTCAACGAGGAAACACAGCGCGATTTGATTGAGGCTATGAACATTGATAACCTTTTAGGGCCTTATGGGAGTTTTGACGAAATGATACAGGACGCACTCACTTATGAAGAAGACGAAGAGAATCAGAATATACAGTGTACGAACGTCAAAGCGGTATAGGCGCGAGCTGAAAACGGTATTAAGCCGGGGGAAAGATGAGAGCAAGCTGGAAGAAGTGATTGATATTCTTGCGTCAGGAGAAAGCCTGTCTCCGAGATATGCAGATCATCCTCTTTCGGGAAAATGGAAGGGCTACCGTGAATGCCACATAGAACCTAACTGGCTGTTAGTCTACAGTATACATGATGATGTTCTTGTGCTGGCTCTAATGAGTACAGGGACTCACTCTGACATATTCGGAATGTAATTACCGTCCCCCTTGCCTTGTGTGAGGGGGGATTTTCTTACACAATGCGCGTTTTCTATGTGGCAGAAATTCCCCTTAAACCTATAATTACACTCATCATTTTACGTTAAGGAGCTGACTACATGAAAACTTTTATCAAAATCATTTTAGGAGTCGCAGTTATCGCCGGAATATGTTACGGCCTCAATGAGCTGCGTAAATCCAAAGAACCCGAACATCACCCCGAAATAATTCGCCCCGTCCGTACAGTAAGGCTTCAGGGCGGAAACGAGTCCTTCACCCGGCGTTACTTCGGAACAGTTCAGGGCGGAAGAAGAGCTGATCTCTCATTCAGAGTCTCAGGCACACTCAGCCGTATCAACGTCGAGAAAGGCTCAAGCGTCAAACGCGGGACTCTCCTCGCAACAC
>JAFSLR010000144.1 GCA_017448375.1 Synergistaceae bacterium
CAACTGGGTGAAGGTGCAGTGTACGGAATGCGGAGGAAATTCCGGTTGGTATCTTTCAGAGGAAGAAGCAATAGAGGCATGGAACAAGCGGGGGCAATAAGCTCCCGTTTTTGTTCGGGAAAGGAGTAAAGAGTAATGGAAGGAATAAAGCCCTGCCCTAATTGCTGGGGCGAAGGTAAGCTGAAAATGGACTGGAAATATTGCATGTGTTACATAGCGTGTGAAGACTGCGAGACATACACACAGCTTTATGTTGATGAAGAGTCAGCGATAAGCGACTGGAACAACGGAGGAGTGATAAGCCGCAAGGAAGCCAGCCATATGCAGCCTGAATCGGCAGAACCCCCCTGTGTGTTACAGCCGGAAGACATAGAGCTTCGCCCGTGTCCTAAATGCGGAAGTGAAGCAACAATAAACTACAGCGAGTACTCAAACGGTTATTACGGAGTATGTGAGAATGAGAAGTGCTACGTTCACACAGAGCTGTTTCACAGCGTATTGCAAGCGCAGGATGAGTGGAACGGCGGCGCGGTGTCTGACACATGGTACAGGAGGAGCGAATAATGTATTACAGGCACACAGGGGGAAAATGGCGTTATTTCAGGAACGTTGAGGGAAATTATACGGTGTACCCTGAGAAATGCGACAAACACCCGAAATTCCCGAAAATAGTAATCGCTGAAATCTACACGGAAAACGTAAGAGACGGTGAAGCAAACGCAAAGCTGACAGCAACTGCGCCGGAGATGTGCGAGGCATTAGAGGATTGCGCGGAACTTCTCGAACAGTTGCAGGCGTTAGAGAATGACGAGCTTGACGCGGAATTTCCCGAAATAGATGATTTGCGCATAAAGATAGCCAGGATATTGAGCAAAGCCGGAGGATACACGAAATAAGACAGCGGGGGCAATAACAGCTCCCGTTTTTTGTTGAAGGAAGTGAAATCTAGATGTCGAAAAACAAACTCACCCAGCAGGAAGAACGAGCGGAGCTTGAGTACTACGAAAAATTAGGACGAAAAACCCGTTGGAAAAATATCGAGCATATGTTCGTGAATGTACAGAAGAGGCTCAGAGAATATTTGCGGGATTACTGCGAGTCATTGAATGAAAATCGCGGTGAGGAATATTTAAGCCGTGTGCGGGAAGAACGAATAATGCTGCGAGACCTGTTAATCGAGATGGAGCGGTTGAACGAGACAGTATCAGACGGTGTTTCCAAATACACAACAGAAGAGCCGAACCGCCCGAATTGGTTGCCATAAAGAAAGGAGTCAAAGGACATGCTTAAAATCACAGGCAGTGAAGATTTTTATCCCACGCCTGAAAGCCTGTTAGATCGGATAACAATCGGAGTTGACTGGGAACTGATAAACAGCGTATTAGAACCGTCAGCAGGACGCGGGAATATCAGCGAATATGTGAAGAAGAAATGCGGTGTCTACAAACACTATGACCGTTACCGCGAAATTGAAATGGATATAGACTGCATAGAAATCGAGCCTGAATTACGAGCAATCCTGAAAGATAAAGGCTTCCGAGTAGTGCATGATGATTTTTTGACGTACCACACGTACAAGCACTATGACTTAATCCTGATGAACCCGCCGTTCAGTGTCGGAGCGCGTCATCTTCTGAAAGCCATTGAAATACAGCAGACATCCGGCGGAGGAATAATCTGTCTTCTGAACGCCGAGACACTGAGAAATCCGTACAGTAACGAACGCAAAGACTTATTGCAGAAGCTAGAGCATTACGGAGCGGAAATAAAGTATTACGAAAACGCCTTTATAGATGCTGAAAGACCGACAGACGTAGAAGTGGCATGTGTGAAAGTGATAATTCCTGAGCCAGAACGTAAGACGACAATATTTGAGTCGCTGCGAGAAAAGGAATACGAAGAATACGAACGAAAAGCACGAAACAGCGAGCTTGCAGAGTCAGATTTAGTGTCAGCAATAGTAGCGCAATACAACCGCGAAATCGAGTGGGGATTGAGACTGTATGATGAGTTTTTAGAGCTGAGAGACAAATCGCTTGACGAAAAAACGCCGATATCGATAACGTTGCCGCACAGTGAATATGACCAGCACCCCGAAAAATTCAGCGTGAACAGCTATGTACGAGCCGTGCGGAAAAAGTATTGGGACAAATTTTTCCGAGAACCGCGCTTTATAGGACGGCTGACGAGCAATCTTCTTGATAAATACCGCTCACAAGTAAATACATTTGTGGAATATGATTTCTCATACTGGAACGTCAAGACAATACAGGAAGAATTATCGCGTAATCTTGTTCAGGGCGTAGAGAATTGTATTATTGCGCTGTTCGATGAGCTTTTAGCACGTTATTCATGGGACTCAGACCTACCAAACAACATTCACTACTACAACGGGTGGAAGACAAATTGTGCATGGAAAATCAATCGGCGTGTGATAATTCCTCTGAATGTCTATGATACGAACTCAGGCGGATATACGTTTTTATGGATAGACCGAGCAATCTCGAAACTAAGCGATATAGAAAAAGCCCTGAATTACCTAGACAACGGAGAAACGGGCGATGTCGATATTGATGCAACAATGAGAGCAGCAGAAAAGGCGCATGACCTGAAGAATATCCCGCTAAAATATTTTACGGCAACACTGTACAAGAAGGGGACGTGTCATCTGACATTCACGAACGAGCGTTTGTTGAAGAAGCTAAACATATTCGGAAGTCAGAAAAAAGGCTGGCTGCCGAAAGGATACGCTCGCCGGAAATACGAAGAAATGAGCGCAGAAGAGCAATCAGTGATAGAGAGCTTTGAAGGGCGTGAATCGTACAATGCGAGCCTGATAGAGAGTGAGTATTACCTGTTTGACGCAG
>JAFSLR010000145.1 GCA_017448375.1 Synergistaceae bacterium
ATCGTAATCGCTGGCGATCTGGCTTATCTGTGCGCTGTCCTCTGTGCCAACGCTCTCCAGTGTCTGAAGACCGTAGCGGCTGTAGTAGTCATCGAGTCCGGCGGTTGCGTACATGATATTGCGCCTCATTCCGAAGCGTTTTGGGGACATTGACACGTCCATTCTCTGGATGACATCAAGCCTTGAGCTTAGAGGCAGAAATTCGCTGTCGTAGTTGTCGAGTGTGGCGTTTTCCTTCTTGAGCGAGCCGTCAGAGCCGATTGTGAACACGTGGGACTGGTAAGTCAATGTGCTTGAGTCGGTTCTGGTACGCTCAAAAAGCATAAGGGAGTGTTTCGGAATCTCCGGGAAATCTGAGTCCGTAACTGTGCTAACGATGTCGCTGATTTCCGCGAGGCGTTGACCCTTTATCGTAACGGGTTCAGCCCAAGCCGGAGTATCAACGAGAGAAGCTGAGAAAAGAATTGCGGTTAATAGGAATAAGCTGAGAATGTAAAAAATTTTTCTCACTGCATTAACCTCCTTTGAAAATTTTTGCAGGGGTAATTATAACTTTGTGAAAATATTTTTTCAATCAAGGCGGAAATTTTGAGAGCTTCAGAATCGAATCGCCGACTCAGAACCGTGAGTCCCGGAGTCGAATCGCTGATTTGATTCTGAAAGTGTGAGATATAATTGTAGCTTACGAAAAATTTATATCACAAAGGAAAATCAAGAATGAAACTAGAAATTGAGCGTCAAGACTTCCTTAAAGCATGGCAGAACGCAGAGAAGTTAGCAAACGCAAAATCCACAAAAGAAGCAATAGCAGGCGTACTCATTACCGCCTCCGAAGACAACACAGTAATGCTCGAAGCAACAGACCTCAAAACCTCAATCCGCTGTAACGCAAAGGGCGCAAATGTCCTCGAACCCGGAAAAGCCGTTATCCCTGCCGCAATTTTCGGGGCTATGCTCAGAAAGTTAGATGCTGATGATTTAGTCCTCGAAGTGAACTCTGAACGCGGATTCCTCAACGCAGGAAGCAACAAAATGCGTTTCTCGGTCATCTCCCCTGAAACTTTCCCCAATATACCCGAAAGCGCAAGTGCCGAAGTTATATGTGAGATTCCCGCGCAGATTCTCGCAAAGTTATTCGCCGAAGGAAGCTCCGCAGCATCAGTCCCGCAGGATTTCCCCAAATATCTGGGTACGTGCCTCATCAGAACCGCTGAAGGTATGTTCATGGCCGTATCAACTGACGGTAAAAGATTATCCCTCGCTAAATCCCCCTGTGATACCTCGAAAGATGAAGATATGCTGCTCCCTGCGCCCGCGATTAAAGAGTTCGGGAAAACGCTTTCTTCGTGCAATGAAAATGAGAAAGTGAGAGTTTCTGCTGACGGTTCGACGGCTTGGTTTGCGATTGAAGGCGCAGAATATTCGGTAAGGCGTGTCGACTCTGCATTCCCGAAATTTGAGCGCATTCTCAACGCCGAAAAACGTACCACGCTAAAAATCAACAGCAAGGATTTATATTCAGCCCTCGAACGCATAGACATAATCGCAAAGACTACCCCCGCCCACATCATGGCTATGCTCCTTCAGCCCGGCGGAGAACTCCGAATCACTGCGCGAGCTCCCGAACTCGGTACGGCAATCGAGACTTTCACAGCGAATATTGAGGGTGAAACTCTGCACTTGGGATTCAATGTCGGATACTTCATGGACGGATTAAAGGCTCTCGGAGCAGAACAGGCCGTTATAGAGTTCAGCGGCGAGGAAGGACAAACCCGAATGAAGCGCGAAGGCTCAGAGGATTTCCTATATATGTTAATGCCTGCAAGGTTAAGCACTCAGGACGCTGTTACGGCTGAAGAACTCGGAGATTTCACCGGAAACTCTCAGGAAAATTACGCTCCCGAATCCGAATCATCAGATAACGCCGGAGAATTTGAATCTTCAGAGAATATCCCCGAATCCGAACATCAAGATGATAACGGGAACAGCGAATCCGATACGCCGTTTTAACCTTGAGAATCGACAAAACGATAATACGAAACTTCAGGAATTTTTCAGGCCCGGATCTTAGGACAAACTGGGATCCGGGTATTAATTTGATTCTCGGAAAAAACGGTACGGGGAAAACGAATCTCCTTGAGGCTTTGAGCATTCTAACGGGCTGGGGAGCTTTCACAAAAACGTCAAGCGTTATCTCATGGCATTCCACAAATCATCGGGCGTATATTGCTGCACATTTTTCGGGTGAAGAGAGTCTCACAGCAAGCGCGGAGATTTCATCGCGAATATCATTGAGGCTCAACGACAAGTCATTATCATTCACGGAGTTAAGGCTTTATGTTCCGTCAATAATATTCCTTACGGGCAATCTTTCACTCATTGACGGATCGCCGTCATCAAGAAGGCTTTTTGTTGACAGGTTATGCGCGTTGTTCGTTCCGCCGTTTGCGAAGAGACTCGCGGATTTCAGGAATGTACTTCGGGTGCGCTCATCGTTTCTCAGGCAGGGGAAGAGTCCAGCGTCAACCGACATAATATTTTGCAGGCTCGGAGGCTGGATTATGGATATAAGGCGGGAAGTATTATCTCAGTTCGTGAGAATGATAACGCCGGGAAAAATCTCGCTTGAGTTCCTTCCAGCCGTAAAATCTGGTGAAGAATATCTGCGCGAAATGTCAGCCATTAACGCAAGAAGAGAGCTTTACGCACACCGAGTACTTTTCGGGCCGAATTATGATGATGTTTCGATTACGGTTAATGAAAACGGGCGTTCAGCTTCGGAGTCTCTAAGCAGGGGTCAAAAACGAAGGCTAATACTCTACATGATAATAACGGCTGGAAAATTGATTTCCGAGAGGCTCAAGAAGAATCCGATTCTTTTGCTTGATGATTTCACAGCTGAATTAGATTCTGACGGGCGCGAATGGGCTTATCATGAGTTAATGAAAACGGGCTGGCAAATATTCATCACAGCTCCTGAGAAACCGTTTGCGTCAAGAAAGAAATTCGGAGGGCTTACACTTCCGGCGGTATAATCATCTCAAAAATCTTAATGGGAGAATCAATTTCAGTGTATCAAGACTCATATGACGCAATAATAATCGGGGGAGGCCATGCAGGCTGCGAGGCGGCTATAGCGTGTTCGCGAATCGGAGTCCGTACCCTCATGCTTAATCTCAACATCGACAACACCGCTTTAATGCCCTGCAACCCCTCAATAGGAGGCCCTGCAAAAGGTCATCTAGTCCGCGAAGTTTCAGCACTCGGCGGAGAACAGGCAAGAGCCGCTGACAGTTCAACCCTAATGATACGCTGGCTCAATACCTCAAAGGGCGCGGCTGTAAGAGCTTTGCGGGCGCAATGTGATCCGTTCATGTACAGCAGGTATTACAGGAAATTGCTGACGGCACAATCTAATCTCGACATTCATCAGGACGAGGCAACAGAGATTCTCACAGAAGGCGGAAAGATTTCGGGAGTCTTGACGCGGCACGGCTCTAAATATTCGGCAAAAGCTGTAGTGATTTGCGGAGGAGTCTACATGGCCGGACGTGTATTTATGGGTGATGTTTCGTTCAGCTCCGGGCCTATGGGTCAAACGAACTCAGAGAGACTCGCCGAATCGCTTTCACGCTTGGGGATTAAGACCGGGAAAATGAGAACAGATACGACACCCCGTCTCAACATTAACACGATAAATTTTGACGGAATGACCCCGCAGTTATCGGAGAATGAGCCGTTATGCTTTGACATTTGGGGTGAAGGGAAAACGTATAGGGACTCGGATTACGCTTGCTGGTTTTCACGGACGACAGAGAAGACCTACGAAATTTTGTCGCGTAATATATCACGTTCTCCGCTTGTTACGGGTGAAGTTGAAGCTCACGGCCCAAGATACTGCCCGTCAATCGAGGATAAGTTTCTGAGATTCCCGGATCACATAACGCACCCTATTGTCTTTGAGCCAGTGTCAAAAAGCACCGATGAAGTTTACGTTCAAAATTTCTCAACGAGCCTTCCTTATGATGTCCAAGCCGAAATGATACGTTCCCTTCCCGGCTGTGAGAACGCGAAAATCATCAAGCCCGGTTACGG
>JAFSLR010000146.1 GCA_017448375.1 Synergistaceae bacterium
CAAACTCAAGGCCGGAAATCGTACACTTAATCCGCGAATATACTTTCGTCCAGAGAATGAGAGAGTTCCCGGAGTGCAGACCGTTCATTCACGGAATCACTAAGGCGGCTCTTGCTACTGACAGTTTCCTTAGCGCGGCATCGTTCCAGCAGACTGCACAAGTTCTAGCGGGCGCGGCTGTAAAAGGCGAAATGGATCCTCTAAGCGGCCTCAAAGAGAACGTCATCATAGGCCATCTCATTCCCGCAGGTACAGGGGCGGAGGCTTTCAGGCGAATCTCCTACAGACGGGACATTAAGCCGAAACAGAGACCGCCTTTCAGCCAGGACGGACAGAGGAAACCTAAAGCTCCCGAAACAACAATCGAAAGCGGAGACCTCTTCACGTCATAAACTTTCAGGAACAAAAAAATTGCCCCCCCGAATTTTCATCGGAGGGGTTTTTCTTTGCCTCAATATCTCAGGCCGTAGGAAGGGTAATATATTCGTTCGTCCGTTAGTCCTTCTTTCTGTTCTTCAAGGGCGCGCTTTCCTTCTGTGCCCATTTCCTGAGCGAGTACAGATGTCAGGACGTGTACAGAAAACATTGACCCTATAAGGCTGCTCCCGAATAACGGCGAATTGTCCGCAACATAGAAATGCATTGACGAGTATTCACACACGGGTGCTGCGGGGCTGTCAGTGATTGACGCGACCCGAATACCCCGTGAAGCCGTCTGAGCTGCCGCCTCTGTTACCTCGATAACGTAGCTCGGAAGTTCGCACACTATGAGCATATCATTCTCGCCGATTGCCCTTGCCTGTTCAGTGAGCGAGAGAGACCCCCTGCGCATGAGAACGCTTTTTAGTCCGAGTTCAGCAAAACGAGTGTAGAGCCATTCAGCCGGCATTGAGGAAATTCCCCAGCCCATGCAGTATATAGAGTCGGAGTCCATTGCCGACAAACAGAATCTCCGAACGTCCTCGCGGTTAAGCGTTAAATTCCTGTAAGTCTCATCTATATTCGCGTGTTCAATCCGGCATATCTCAAGCGCAGTGTCAGAAGTATTTTCGGGAATCGAATCTTCAGACGAAGGTATGACCTGTTTAAGGAGCTTTTTCTTGAGAGTCCTCTTAAGGTCAGCATATCCGCTGAAACCCAGCATTCTGGCAACACGTACAAGCTGAGCGCGTGAGACTGATAATTTCTCTGCCGTCTCGCTGATTGAATGAAATGCTATCTCCGGCGAATTTCCGAGAATATACTCTGCAACCCTTCTGGTTTTTGCCGGAAAGTTATTGAGTTTTCCGCGTATCCTGTCTTCAAGCCGCTGAATGTCCATAATGTCATCTCGCTATCTGGCTATTCTAATTTTCCGCACCTTACGTAGTTTACACCACTTCCCCGTGAAGAGCGTAAAGTGCCTTCGACTGTAACGGGGTCATTGTCGTTTTTGCCCGCTAAAATTTTGCGCATTACACCGTTGTCGTCATCATAGACTCTTACGACGATGAAGTCGCGTCCTTTCTCGGAGTCTTCCTGCCTCACTGCGAATCGGGTGTATTTCCCTGTAGCGTTTTCGCCTTCATTCTTGGCTTTGATGACGTGGACGGCTCCTGAAAGTTTCACGGTGTTTACGGGAGCTGAAAGTTCAGGGAGCGTTTCGACATCGCTGACATCAAGGTATAATTCTCCGCTTCCCTTTGAGGATCTGAGAATGCCCTTGACGTTTACGGGAGTGTTCTCTTCGAGGCGCGAAAGTTTTTCCTGAAGGTCTTTGCTGAATGCTCTTGCGCTGAGGAAATCTTTACGCATTGTTCCGTCAGACCATAAATTTTCGTGGCGGATTGAGAACGGGAAGTATGATTGTTTCTTTTTGCTCAGGTGATGAATGAGTCCTGAGATTGTTACGTTGTTTGAAAAGTTCATTGGTATCACACCCTCTAAAAATAAAATAAAATCTAATATTGAATATTCTACAACATGGGCGGGCTGATTTCCTCGTAACCAGTACACAAAGTTAATCGCTGTGATATACTCAAAAAATCAAATCACGGAAGGAGACAAAAATATGGACGACCGGGGGGAACTGGTGAGCGTTATTGTGCCGGTGTACAAGGTTGAAGAGTACCTTCGGGAATGTATCGACAGCATAATCGGCCAGACGTATAAGAATCTTGAAATAATACTGGTTGATGACGGGTCGCCGGACAGGTGCGGGGAAATCTGCGAGGAGTACGCGAGGAATGACAGAAGGATTACGGTTTACCACAAGGAGAACGGCGGAACTGCTGACGCTAGAAACTATGGTATTGCTAAGTCTAACGGGGAATATCTTACTTTTGTAGATAGCGATGATGTAATAAAAGCGAATTTTGTTGAGACTCTTATGAGATTGATTCACAAGTATGATGCTGAAATTGCTACGGCATCTTTTATGAAGTTTAATAATTCTGTTGACTGGGAGTCTGGAGAAATTATCGGAGAATATTGTCTATCTCCTCACGATATATTTCTTGATGCTCTCTATCAGCGTAAAAATGACTATAATCCGTGGGCGAGAATCTACAGGCGCGACACTTTCAGCAATATCGAGTTCCCCAAAGGAGTGTACTTTGAAGATGCTGTAACAACATACAAAGCTATTTTCAAGAGTACAAGAATTGCTCTTACAGATGAAAAAATGTACGGCTATCGCATGAGGCAGGGCAGCAAAATGAAAGCTGAGTTTTCCCCTAAAATGCTTCACGCAATCCCGGCCATGCAAGAATATTGCAATGCTGTTGTA
>JAFSLR010000147.1 GCA_017448375.1 Synergistaceae bacterium
GTAATCAGCCCTGAGTCGGTGAAGGAATTTCGGTTTTCCGTGAGCTATGATATTCCCGGCTACTTCCTCAACCAACAGCGACATAGATTTTGCGTTGTCTTCGCTGACTCCGTGTTTCAAGCAGAACATTTCAGCCCTTTTGCTTTCACGCATTACATCATCATCTGACGTTATAGAGGCGTAAATATTATCGTGCTCATGTCCTCCGAAATTCTCAGGCAACAAAAGAAAATTCCTCAATGAACCTGTACGGACAAAAATTATTACGAAAATAATAATGATAAGTATAATTTCTGATACAGCAATCGAGGCCATTATACCTTTTGAGCCGAATAACTTTCCCAAGATGAAAGCTGTTGCAGCAGGAATAAAAAATCTGTTCGCAAAGTTGATGATGTTCACGAGTTTGCGCTCATTAATTGCCTGCAAATAATGCTGAAAGAGTGCGGACAAATTATCGGAAACTAGTGCCAATGCCATACACCTTATGCTGAATGCTGACAGCTCTAGAATCTCAGGCGCATTCGTGAAACATGAAGCTATCCATTCAGCCCCTATAAACGCAATAACGCTGATAGTCCCCGTAACAGCAAAAGTCATTTTCACAGCACTTCCGAAAAGGTGAGTCAGCCCGCGCCTGTCATTAGCCCCGTAGAATATTCCGGCCATTGTCAGAAGTGTTTTGCCCATTCCCATTGGAAAACAAAAAAGTATGTTGTTGGTGTCGTTCTGAATGCCTCTTGCCACAATCGCAGCTGCTGAAAGTGCCACGTATATATTCATTCTGTTGATTGCAAGATCCCGAAATACCGTAGCGAATTTCATTACAAATGTGGGTGAAGCTGCCCTTGCCATTTCAAAAATCTGCGAGGACTCAAAACCTTTCAGCGATGTCCTGAAGTATGAGTTTTTCTTCATGAAGTGAGTCATAACCAACAGGAATTGAAGAAAGTATGCGTTTGACGTGGACAGCCCCATACCGAAATTGCCGCATTGAAATACATAAGCGTTAAGCAGGTTGCCTGTTATGTTTGAGCCGAAAAATAAGAATGCTGACACCGTGAATAATGTTTTGTCGCTGTCCATAACTATAATAGGCCCTAAAATACAGGTTAACATGGAAAAAGGTATCCCGGGTATACAGCCTTCGAGGTAATCAGACATGTGAGAATATATTTCAGGGTGTGAGGATTCTGTTATTCCGCAGAGCTTCAAAATCTCATTCGGACATAACACGCACATAATGACGAATATCAAAGATACAGCGACTCCAGCAATGATTGAGAGTGTAAATGCTGCGTTAGCCCTGTCCCTTTCACCGCGCCCGACTGCCTGTGAGCTTACGACCTGAACACCGACTGAAATTGCGTTGCTTATGAGGCATATCATTGCAGAGAAAGGATTGAGAAGAGATATAGCCGAGTAAGCTGCCCCCCTAAAGCCCTGCTTGCTATTATCCCGTCAATAAGTTCTGCCCCATGACTTGTAAGCTGATTGAATATCATAGCTACAGCCGTTGCGACAAACATTGAGGGAATCAAATCGGATTGCGATTTACTGCTTTGCATGTGTATAATTATGACCTCCGAAAAAAATTCACTAAATTATATCAAGCAGAGGAGAGCTAAACATGAAGTATTCAGAGTTGGTTAAAGCGCGCTATTCATGCCGGAAATTTTCAGACAAGCCCGTCGAAGATGAAAAACTCAATGCAATAATCGAAGCCGGAATCGCAGCTCCCACAGCAAAAAACGTTCAGCCCGTAAAAATCTGGCTCATCAAATCCCCCGAAGCCCTCGAAAAAATAAAATCATGCGCCCCGTTCCCCTGGATGAAAAACATTCCCGCCGTTATCGCTGTCGGAGGCACTCAGGAAAACGCTTTCGTAAGGCCGTCAGACAACCGAAACTTTGAGGACGTTGACGCGAGTATAGTCGCAACTCACATCATGCTCGCTATCACCGCTGAAGGACTCGGATCAACATGGGTAGGGTATTTCGACACCGTAAAGACAAAAGAGCTCTTCCCCGAAATGAAAGATTATGACCTCGTTGCGCTCTTCCCGATTGGTTACCCCGCCGATGACGCAACACCCGCCGACCGTCATAATATCCGCAAGCCAAAAGCCGAAATGGTAACCGTACTCTGAGGAATGCCAGAATTAATACGCTCATTCGTTGCCGTGAAACTGCCGGGAGAAGCCGCTGACGTTCTCGAAAATTTCCTCGCTGAAATTAGGCCGCTCGCAAAAATCCGCTGGGTAAGGCGTTCACAGTTCCACATAACATTGAAATTCTTGGGCGAAAATCCCCGCGATGTTACGGAAGATGTCATTGACGCATTAACGCCTATGAAACACTTTGAGCCTTTCACGGTTGAATTGTCGTACATTGGGGCATTCCCGAATTTGAACGCTCCGAAAGTTTTATGGCTCTCAGGGGACAAAGGTGCGAACGAACTCGGCCATGTCGCAAAAAAAGTCAACGATATTCTGTACGACTCCGCCGGACTCGAACGTGATACGAAAAAGTTTAAGGCTCATCTGACACTCGCAAGGCTCAAGGACTCGTTTCTCCCCGAAAATCTTTTGCGGAAACTCGGTGAAGTCCCGAAAATTTCATGGGTCTGCGATGAATTGTGCCTCATGAAAAGCGATCTCAAACCTTCCGGCCCGGTATACTCGCTCTTAATGTGATGGATTACTGCAAGATTGAGATATTCATTCCTGAGTCGCATTTGAGTGTGTTGCAGGAAACTTTGAGGCGTTGCGGGGCCGGCCATATCGGGAAATATGATTCGTGCATGTCCTATTCGCGCGTCGTCGGAACGTGGCGGCCTCTTGAAGGTACTCACCCTTACAGCGGGACTCAGGGCGAAATATCTTCGGAGGAAGAAATTAAAGCAGAGGTTACATGCAGGGTTGATGAGGCTGACGGGGTAATCATGGCCGTGAAACGTATTCACCCGTATGAAGAGCCCGTGATTAATGTGATTCCATTGCTGCGAGTCGGAATATAGATTTGCCCTCTTGGGATTGAGTCTCAGGAGGGTAAATTTTTGCTGTGATATAATCTGAAAATCCAGAGTCATAAATTCAATAAGGAGAGGTGATTATATGCTGAAAAAGTTTTGTACCCTTATAGCGGTGATTGTGTGTGTGATTGGGATTGCGGGGTGTGCTTGGGGAGGTGTGAGCCTCAGCGCGTTTCCTGATCCTGTGTTCCGTGAGTATCTCAGGTGGAACTACGATACCGGGTGGATTGAGTACAATTCAAATGGTGAGCCTTATACAGTAGGCCGAGATGATGGTATTTTGGATGACAGAGAGATAAAAGAAATAACAGGGCTATATTTTTACGGTATAGACGGAACAATAACTTCACTAAAAGGTATCGAGTACTTAACTGCGTTGGAAAAGCTAACCTGCACCACCTGCCAACTGACAGAACTTGATGTAAGTCATAACACCGCTCTAACACATCTAAATTGTGGCGGAGACCCGTCTGAATGGTATGATGGTGGTGATGGTTTGACCATGCTTAAC
>JAFSLR010000148.1 GCA_017448375.1 Synergistaceae bacterium
CTGCTGGAATATCGGCTTAATAGGCTTTGGCGGAATCGGAGGCGGCGCGGGCGGAGTAGGTTTTTTGACGGGGACGGGGACGGGCTTTCTTGGTTTTTTCGGAGGGACATTGACGACAACGACATCTGATTTTTGCGGCGCAACGGGGGGTGCTTCAGGTGGCGCGAACGAGAATATACGCTCACTGCGTCCCATTCCCCTTATGCCTATAACGTAGTCTTTGTTCGTCTGCTTTGGGAAAAACACGAGTCCCTGCACGACTCCTGCTGAAGGGTTATCTAGTGCACCGTCATATTTCACGGGCTTTATCCGCTCGCCTGTTGACGCTAAGAGAGAGACATTATCACGTACGGGATTAAGATTTACCGGCCTTGCTCCGAATGAGTAAACGCTGACTAAAAATGTTTCTGACGTTTTGAGCTGCAATTCTGACACAAAATCTTCTCTGAATCGTTCCTGTTCTGCGTCGCTCATCCCGGCTCTTAACGCTTCAGACTCTGCCCAAGGTTTTGCGAGTTCTTCGGGATAATGCACAACCCATACAAAGCAATCCTGCCCCCAGTGTGATGAAGTCCACCGCTCAAGGATCCGTATTGTCGTGTCAAAAGCTGTAACTTCTGCTGCGTTTGCGCGGACAAAAAAAATACCCGCCGTAAATATCCCGGCGAGTAATAATCTTCCTGCGCTAATTAATATTTTGTTCTGGCGGAAGTTCAAAGTCTCCTCCTGAATTTGCTGGAGTTCCGTTATTCTGGTTGAAAACGTCCCCCTTGATTATCGTATCACGGTTAGCGTTATAGCCTCCTGATGATGTATCTTCCTTCACAGTTTCTTTTGTCGTTATGCTTGTGTCGGGAGTCTGAAGGCTTATCGGTATAGGATACGCCGCAACCGTGCAATCCCCGGAAGTCTGCACAAATGTTACTGAGCCGACCGGGATTTTTATCGAGTTACCGCGAATGAATGCACCGCTCACGAGTCCCAATGGGCCGAGCAATACAGCTCCTGCTATGCTTGCTGCTCCTGCTCCGATTACTGCGCCTTCACCCCTTCCGCCTGATGCACGCGCGCTCTTTATGGCTCTTTCTGACTCTTTGCCGATACATACGGGGGCTTTCTGCGGGCCTAGGGGCATTAACTCATTGAAAGAGAGCCTGACTTCACCGGGCATACCGAACATGCCGGGACGTTTAACCGCTCTTACTTCCGTAACAAGCAATGACCCTGCAGGAGCTACGAGATTCTGATTCACAATCAAGTCATCAGTAAGCTCAAGCCTGACTGAATCCCCGGCCTTTGATTTCGCGGGGCTTAATTCGTCCATAAATCTGAATTTCATCACGGTGTTTGCGGGAATTGTTACGGGGACTGCTGTTACAGGATCCATGACGAGAGTCGCAAGCAAACTTTCAACCCTCATGACTATAGGATTTCCGGCTCGTGAAGCTCCTGTTAAGTTTGTCTCTAAGTCCTCAAGTCTTTTCACGGCTGGTTGAGAGGCGCGAATCTTTTTGTCGACTACCCACTCAGCTACACCGAGCTTGAATATCATAGAAGGCTGCTCATCTGTTCCGTTCTCAAGAAAATTCAGGATTGCCGCGTGCCTTTCCGCGATTGTTCCGGGAAGACTCCTCCCGAATAAATCCTCCTCAACTTTTCCGAGACGCTCAATCAGTCCTCCCTTTGCCACATAGCCGTATATTATCTGCTCTATCTGACCCATCATCTGACGTGATGAGCCGGGATTGTTGTCAGGGTCTGGGACTGCCTCCGATGCCATTGAAATACTTGCTGACATCACAAACATCATCAGCACGAAAATTTTTACAGCCTTCATTATGTTTCTTTACGCCTCCTTGTGTTTCTTCATGTAGTCTGAAGCGGCCTTTATGAAACCGTCAAAAAGCGGATGAGGTCTCACGGGTCTTGACTTCAGTTCGCCGTGAAACTGCCCGCCCACGTACCATATATGACCGGGCAATTCTACAATCTCCACTAAATCGCGTTCCGTGCAAATTCCCGCAACCTTAAGCCCGGCATTTTCGAGCCTCTCACGGTATGCGTTGTTGAACTCGTAACGATGCCTGTGTCTTTCTGTGATGTGAAGTGTTCCGTAAGCGTCTGCTGATTTCGTGCCTTCAGCCAAATCGCAGGGATATGCGCCGAGCCTCATTGTACCGCCTAAATCTTTCAGGTTCTCCTGCTCTTCCATCAAGTGTATTACGGGGTGAATAGTCGCGGGGTTCATCTCCTTGCTGTGAGCGTCATGGAGCTTGCAGACGTTGCGCGCAAACTCAACAACCATCATCTGCATACCCAGACAAATCCCGAACAAAGGCACATCATTTTCACGGGCATATTTCGCAGCCGCAATCATCCCCTCAACACCGCGTTCACCAAATCCGCCGGGTATCAATATTCCGTCAGCAAATTTCAGCATCTCCGAAACATTTCCGCCCTCTAAGTCTTCTGACTCAACCGACACGATATTGACTCTCACATTGTGGGCGATTCCTCCGTGATGAAGTGCCTCGACAACGCTCAAATATGCGTCCTTGTGCTGAACGTATTTTCCGACGAGGGCAATTTTCACCTCTTCAGGCGGATTCATGTACCTGTCAACAACCCTCGCCCAGTCGCTCAAGTCAGGCTGATTATCATGCGGAAGTCCCAAATCTTTCAGAATCAAATCATCGAGTCCCTCACGGTGAAGGCTTATAGGAACGTTGTAGATTGTCGGCTCATCTCGCACCTCTATAACTGCTTCGGGAGGAACATCACAGAAAAGCGCGATTTTGTTCTTCATGCCCTGATCCATAGGATGACTCGTCCTGCAAACTATCATGTTCGGGAGGATTCCTATTCTCCGCAATTCCTGAACGCTGTGCTGAGTCGGCTTA
>JAFSLR010000149.1 GCA_017448375.1 Synergistaceae bacterium
ATTTGCTGCGTGCTCCTTTGTGGGTTCAGAGAATCGGGTTTGAGTGGCTCTATAGAATGTTGCAGGAGCCGGGACGGTGGCGGAAAAATTTGCGGCTCATAACGTTTATGATGAGGATATTTGCATCGCGACTGGGGCTGTACAGGAAGTAATGGTTAAAAGCCCTGCCGGATTAATTCATGACAGGGCAAAATTCTCTTACTCCGCTAATGCCTCAAGCTGTATCACTTGTTCACTTCCTGGAAGCTCTGAACGTTCATTGCCCGTGAATATTATCTCAGCTTCCATTCCTGTTGACGCTACGACTGAGGTTAAAATTTTCCTCACGTTTTCGTCCGAATGCGTAAGTATTCCCTTCTCAAGCTCATGTGCTTTCACTTTCTCAAGGTCAGCGTTTACTTCCCTGTTCTGATCCTCAAGTTTCACGCTCGTAAATATTCCCGCGCTCTGATCGTAGACCTCAAAGCTGTGAACATCCGCGTATATGTCAAGTATCTCGCTGTGTGGAAGAGTTATCCTGACTCTGTTCACGTCAAATCTTTCCGACACTTTCGCCTTCGACAAATCACAACCGCATACTATTGTCCCGTAATATTTGAGCATGAACTTGCGAGTCGTTCCCGGAAAATTCATGTTGAGGCCGGGTATCTTCACTCCGTCAGAGAATGATACGATTGACTGGAAACGTTCACGAATCGTAGCAAGCTCGCTGACGTTCTCAATCCCCGATAATATTGTCGTCCTCACTGAGCGGTTCTGATTGGCTTTCTTCCTCATCACAAGCATTACATTTACTGTGATTGATACTGCTAGGGCTAACACTAATGCTATTGCTGCTGTCAAAATATTTTTACCTCCTGAATTTTATATATTAGAATCATGACATGACGATAAAATTTTGACAATCCGCGAAATACCACGAAAGGAGGAAAGTAACATCGACACCCGCGAAATTATATCGAGCCTTCACGCTTTGGGACTCGAACCCGGCGCAACAACTGATGACATACATTCGGCCTTCAGGAAATTAGCCCGCGAACTTCACCCTGATGTTACGGGTCAGAAGAGCAATTTCCGTTTCCAGCAGGTTACAGGGGCTTATACTGCGCTGAAGAATCTTTCACCCGAAGAATTAGAGTCCCTCGCTGAGAATCTCCCCGAACACGAGAAAGCCCGAATCCAGAAAGCAGAGCAGAAAAAACGCGAAGAAGCTGAAAAAGTCTCACGTTCAGCAAAAATTGACGGCATAATCTCAAAGTACGAGGCCGATTTCAGGGAGTATTACGCCAACCGCAAATCAGGAGACGACTCCGACATGAGAGCTTTAATCCTCCGAATGAAATCACAGAAGCCCAAAGTCATTAACGCTGCCCTGAAACATTCCGCGCCATTCGCAAACCGTGTTGAGTTCCGAAAGGCTTTGACAGAAATTCTCAAACGCCCCGAAATCGATTCGATTACAGCAGATATTGCCGGGTCTCTTCCGTTCGACGCAAGCACACGAAGGACTATAGCTCTTGACACTTCCGGGAATGCCGCGAATTTCCCCGCAGGACTCATCATAAGCCTCATAGGGAATGACCCCGACTCTATGGAGAGCATGTTGCTTCACGCTTCGCCCGAAAATATTTCCGTGATATTGCGACGCTGGCCGGCCGGAAAAATCATGAATGACAGCGTAATACGGACTCTTTTAGCGTCTGATGACATGAGGATTCTTGTGCCTTTGCTGGGAGCTATGCGGACTAATTTCCCGCGTTCAGCCGTAAACCACAAGAAAAGGCTTCATGAACTTGAGAATCACCCCGCTGCGGCCGTAAGGGCTTGGGCGAGGAAGTTATTATAGACAGGAGGATTTATCATGAGAAAATTTTTGTGTATCATGGCCGTATTGATTGCTTTTTCGGGAATTTCTTTTGCTGACGTTACACCGCCTTATGTCGTCATCGGGAATGCTGAAAGTATTTCGGGCGGCAACGATTACGTTTACATCAGCGAGAACGCCGGAGGAAATCTTGACGGTTCGCCAGTCCCAGACATAACGATAACGGGTCATTTGCGGTCGACTATGCCCGTAACGCGCGGGAATGTTCCTTCACGTGAAAACAGCCTCTTGAATCCGAATGAGCCTGTAGAAATCACAGCACGCGGAAACACCGTAACAATTTCAGACTGGGGCGGAGATGATGTCTATTCAGTGAGAGTTTTTGACGGTAACGGTGAACTCATAGAAGTTAATTCTGACGAGGACAGCCGGAAATTTCCCGTAACAGTAAACCTAACGTCTGAACCGAAAGATTATTACCTCGAAATAATGCAGAAAGACACGAAGTATGACACTGACTCCGATCCTGAGTTCTGCTATGTATTGCTGAGAATGAAATCCGGCCATGACCCCGCGATAATCCGGCCCGAAAATGAAGGCAATACGAGCAATGACAGAGCGGTGAAATCACGAACAGGGAATCCACTTGACGCAATCGGTGAGATTTACAGGCGTTACAGGAAGGAAGCCGAAAACAATCCGTATTAAATAGGTATCTTCAGAATAAAATTTCCCCCGGCCATGTTTCAGACTGGGGGATTTTTTGTTGCTGTGATTTTTGCGGATTATGCTATTTTCTGCTGAAACATTTTCCCGCTCATTGCCTGTTCGATAGCTATTGCGAGCTGGTCAGCGCATGACGTACCTTTATCGCGGCACTGATTACCCCTGAGCATTTCCGCAGCCCTCAGAGCGTCAGCACCCTCAAGAAGTATTGCAATCGCTTTCAAGTTTCCCTGACACCCGCCGTAAAATTTCAGGTTGTACATTTTCCCGTCTTCAAGCTCAAACGTTATCTTCCTGCTGCAAATTCCTGTTGGTATAAATTCTACAAACTCTTTCATTCTCTAAATCCTCCTGTCAATATGCTGATGATTTCTTCAAGGCTTGTCGATGTCATTGCCTTCTGTCTTAATTCCGCCGAGCCTCTCTCATTCCTCAAAATACTTCC
>JAFSLR010000150.1 GCA_017448375.1 Synergistaceae bacterium
CGCCGATTAACTTCAAGTACGTTCGGACAAAGCCCTTAATGTACACGACTTCCGGGAAATTCTTGTAGTCTCCCGCCTCAATCCCGCGCAAATATTCAGGGCGTATCTTCGTCCTGTCAAAAACTGTCTCAAGAGTCATTCCGAGACTCTCGCGGCGTTCGGTTATCATTCGCCCTAACTCTTTAAGTACATCATCATGTTCTGTCAACCTTCAAAGCCTCCTTAATTTTCACGCGCAGATCCGCAAGCCATGACGCTGGATTAACTTCACGGAAAACCGCGCTCCCCATAACAATAACATCACAGCCCGCAAGAACAACACGGACTATATTATTCTCGTTTATTCCTCCGTCAATTTCAATCTTGTAATTATATTTATGCACCTCTCGAATGCTCGCAAGTTCCCTTACTTTTTCAAGAGACGACTCAATAAATTTCTGCCCTCCGAATCCGGGTGTTACCGACATCACTAACACTAAGTCAGCAATATCAAGAATACTCTCAATCTGCCTAACTGAAGTCGGCGGACATAATGCTATTCCGGCTTTTATTCCGGCGTTCCTTATCGTTGAGATTACAGCGTGCAATAAATGCGGCTCCGTCTCCGCGTGAACCGTTATTGATGACGCGCCCGACTCTATGAACAATGGCAATACAGTCTCAAGATTATTCGTCATGAGATGAGCGTCAATGAATGAATCGGGATATTTCTTCCTGAGAGCCTGCGAAAACGCCGGGCCGAATGAAAGGTTACGCACAAAATGACCGTCCATAATATCAAGGTGAAGCCAGTCAAAATTATTCCCCAAAGAGTCAATGCTCCCCGAAATATTCAGAGGATCAGCCCCAAGCAATGACGGCGCAAAAAGTATCTCCCTCATTAGTTCCTCTTGTCGTTCCATACTGCCTCGCCTCCAAGATATACGGTGATTATACATTCCTGTGTGTAATTTGCTGTTGCGCTGATTGTTTCCCCGCCTTTAACCTGCCTGCTTAAGATGTCGCGTTTTCCTGAAGGGTCAACAACTTCAATACGAAGATTCATTGGACGGCCTATAGGCGGAACGGGATAACGTATTTTCGCGGTCTTAGTTCCCCCTGATGATGTAGCCGGAGGTGTTGAAGGTGCTGGCGTTGTAGCCGGAGGTGTTGACGGAGTGTTAGCGGGTGGAGTCGATGATGTTTTCTGGGGTGATGGAGTCATTGCGGTGTAATCGTCCTGGCCGACAAATTCTTCTTCGTCATTCTTTGGGGGTTCGGGAGTTTTTTGCGGGGGAGTCTGGGCTGTCGTCTTTGAGGGCTGAGTCTTTGAGGCGGGATTATTGTCCGTATCTCTCTGGCTTGAAACTCGGCGTGCTGTACCGTTTTCGGTTGTCGTAACCTTCGAGTCAGCTCCCATATAACCGGCCGGCCTCCTCTGAGTCGCGAGCTTGAGAATTACTCCCTGACCCGCACGCAATACGCTTCCAGCACCGGGGCGAGTCTCAATCGCAAGTCCTTCGGGCAGCAACGGACTGTATACCCTGTCGACACCCTGAACCTTGAGTCCTGTTGCGGTCAAAACTTCGCGGGCTTCCTTCTCGGTCATTCGGTTTACGTCAGGGACTGTGATTACCCCGTTAGCGTCAGCACCGTCCTGAACAAGCAAATCAATCTTCCTTCCTGCTGCTGCTTTAGCGGGCGATGAAGGACTCTGAGCTATGACTTCTCCGGCTTTGAACTTAGGTTCGCGGACTTTGACGACATCACCCATCGTGAATCCCTGAGCTTTGATTTCGGCCTGAGCGTCAGTAACCGTCATCCCCTTAACGTCAGGTACATCATGAAGTTCTCCGCCCTTGCTGACCTGCAAGACTACTACGAGTCCTTTGCGTAACTCTGTGCCGGGTTCGGGAGTCTGCGCTAAGACTCTTCCTTCTGCGATTGTCGATGCTACAGGCTCAAGCTGTACAACAAGTCCTAACTTTTCGGCTTCTGCTACTGCGTCAACGATTGAACTGTCCCGGAAATTCGGCACTTGTGATTTTCCTTCGGGCTTCATGAAGACGGTGTAGACTGCAATAGCACCTGACGCAAAAATTATCGCAGCAACAAAAAATATTGTGGTTAATACTATTCCTCCGTTATGCTTTCTCATTCTCAAATTATCGCCACCCTGCTTAATTCTTCTAGTTTCTGTAATGCTGATGTGCCTTTGAGCTTGTCATTCTCGCGGGCGTAATCGAGTGCTGTTTTCCCGTCAACATCTTTCGCGTGAACTTCTGCCCCTGCCTTAATGAGCGCGTCAAGTACTTCCGGATTGTTCATCATGGCCGCTAGGATTAGAGCGTTTCTGCCGCTGTTGTTGGGAACGTCATCAGATCCGGCCTCAATGAGAATGTTTACGATTTCGGGATTCGGATTATTCATTGCGGCGTAAAGAAGTGCTGTCATTCCGATACTGTTACGGGCTTTAACGTCAGCCCCCGCTTTAAGGAGGATTTTAACGGCTTCGATTGTGTTACGGTTTGCAGCTCCCATGATGGGAGTCAGTCCGTCATATCTTGCGGCGTTCACGTTGGCTCCGGCATTGATGAGGTATTCTATTGCTTCGGGTTTGTTGTC
The DNA here is from genome assembly GCA_017448375.1 of Synergistaceae bacterium. Lineage (GTDB taxonomy): Bacteria > Synergistota > Synergistia > Synergistales > Aminobacteriaceae > JAFUXM01. The sequence continues at coordinate 2,605 of JAFSLR010000150.1, forward strand.
GGAAGATGCCCACATAAGAGCGGTGTTACCGTCATAAGCCGCGAAATTCACATCAGCCCCGTAATCAATGAGGAGTTTCACAACTTCGGGAGTGTTCCATCGTCCGGCCATCATTAGCGGAGTTGAGCCGAACTCGTTTGCGGCATTGATGAATGAATTTACGTTAGCCCCCGAGTCGAGTGCCGATTTTATTTCCTGATATGAACCGTCCGCGCATAACTCGATAAAATTTTGTTCCTGTACTTTCTGAAATGTTGCCAAATTCTTATAACCTCTCTTATCGTTTAAGTATCAATGAGCAATAAAACCCGTCAAGCCACGAATTTCCCGGCAGAATATAAATCCCGTAAGGCTTTCCACGCCGGAAAACTTCCCCGCGCCATTCAATTAACGTAGAAACTTCTGCACATTCCGAATGAGACGAAAGAGTTTCAGCGATTATATTTTCATTCTCCTGTTTCAGCAATGAGCATGTTATATAGAGAACATAACCGCCCGGCTTGCAGAGATTAACGGCGCGTTCAAGCAATTTTTTCTGAGTCGCAACGATTGAGTCGAACTTGTCCCACGTCAAACGCCATTTCGATTCGGGCTTGCGATTCCACGTTCCCGAACCCGAACACGGAGCGTCAAGAACCACAAAATCCGGCACATTCTCCGGCTCAAGCGACAA
>JAFSLR010000151.1 GCA_017448375.1 Synergistaceae bacterium
CCTCCGTTAATCCTGTGCTTAGGGCAGCCCCCAAAACATAATTTTACGTATCGGCAGCTGAAACACTCATCAGAAAGCCCGTAAATCTTATTCATTCCGAAATCACGGTTAAAGTCCATCAATATTTTCATGTCGGTGTCCATGATATTTCCGAGATAATACTCGGGGAAAGCGTAACGGTCGCACGAATACAAATCCCCGTTCGCCTCAACACACCCCGAATGACCGCACAATGGATTATGCACACAAAGTTAACACGGAATCCCCTTCATGTTTTCGAGTGCCGCGTCAATAAGCTGTACATGCTTCCGGCCTCCGTCATGCTTGAGCCATATCCCCAGAATTTCGCGCAAAAATTTCCCCCATTGCTCCGGCCTCACTGAGAAATGAGCGATATTACCGCCGTCCGTTTCAACAACCGGCAAAAACTGAATGTAATCAGTCAGCCCGCGAAGGAATGAATATATTTCGCGCGGATATTGCGAGTTAATATCGTTGACAGCCGTTAGAATGTTGAAGGGGATATTATGTTTCATGAGAAGCTCGACTCCCTTCATGGCCTGAGAGAATGATATTCCCCTGTAAGCGTTGTGAATCTCCTCCGGGCCGTCAAATGCTCACTCCCAAGAGAAAATCATTCGCACGGAAAAATTCACAGTATTCATCATCAAGAAGAGTCGCGTTCGTCTGAAGCGTATTGCGTATCTTCCTGCTTCCGCCGTATTTGCGCTGAAGACTCAATGCCTCTCGGAAAAACTCAATCCCCGCAAGCAGCGGTTCTCCCCCGTGCCACGCAAACTCAATCACAGCTTCACGGCCATGCATTGCGATATTCTGACGTGTGAACGCTTCCAGAACATCACGGCTCATTATCTCAGGCTCAATATTCAGGAGATGACTTTTGCCCGAATAGTAGCAGTACTCACAGTGAAGATTGCACCTGCTCGAAACGGGCTTAATCATCATTGCATAAGTCCGGCTATCTTGATGAGCGTATTGCATCGAGGATTTTTCTTACGTGTTCGCCGTCATCATTCCCGATCTCTGATGCTATATGACTGTTAAGAAGCTCATTCATCCTCATGATAATATCCCTGTTGTTTTCGGGGTCATCAGCAAGGTTATTCAGCTCTTCAGGGTCATTAACGGTGTCGAAAAGCTGAACGTCATTATGCGCGTAAAGTTCCTCAATCGTTGTAGGAGTGTTGAAATCGAGAGGCGAGAACCATCGCGCAAACTTGTAGCCCTCAGCAGTAATCCCTCTGAGCATTCCCCGTCCCATTTCCGTGAAATCGTAGGTTACCCCGTCCCCGCTGACTAAACACGGCGCGGACATCGACAGCATTTCATAGCAGAACAGAGAGCCTTCACGCACAGAGTTTTCACCCCTCATTAAGGGCATGAGACTTTTACCGGGCAAATCCTCACTCATTCCGGCAATGTCAGAAAGAGTCGCGGCTATGTCAATGTGGCTTGTTACGGCTGAAACTTTCCGGCCTCCCTCAAAATCGGGGTGTACGATTATCATCGGAACATGAATATTATTCTCGTACATGAATCCGCCCTTGCCTTTGAGAGAGTGAGAGCCGTGCATTTCTCCGTGATCCGCCGTGAAGATTATGATTGTGTTGCTGAGCATGTTGTTTTCACGGAGAGAGTCTATTACGCTCATCAAATTATTGTCGCTGTCCTGAATGCAGTTGAAGTAGTAATCCTGATAATCTTTCCAGATGTCAGGGCTTGTGATTTTTCCGGCAAGAATGCTCCAGTTTTGATTGTAGAGCTTTATACCGCCGGGGATATTCTCTGCGTTAATGTTGAAGTTCCAGCTTGAAGGGAGCGGATAATCATATGTTGTCGCGTAAACTCCGCTGTCAGGTTTCCCGCCCAAATGGAGAGTCGGACTCTCGTAGCCCGTAATGTCATAGTCCATGATGTCGTGAGGGTTAATCATCGTAAGCATGAGGAAGAAAGGTTTTCCCTGTGAGTTAATCTGCCTGCCCTTAGTGCCGAGCCATTCTCTTGCTTCGGAGACGATGACGGGGTCTTTCTCGTGTCCCTGCCAAACTGAGCCGATATAGTCAGTTCCGCCCCAGTCGCGGAAGCCGTAATGATCCAGGCTCGTTAATGTCGGGTCATTTCCGAGAATTGTAGATTTTCCGAGATGCCATTTCCCTTTCAATGCGCTGTAATATCCTGCGTCATTCATAATGTCGCCGATTGTCCGTAATGTGTCGCTCATTGCACCCTGCCAAGGGAAGTCGGTATTGTCGATCATTCCGGTGTGTGTTACGTGCCTTCCTGTGAATATTGTTGAGCGTGAAGAGGTTGACATGTTAGAGCATACGTAGTGTTTCTCGAAAGTCGTACCCATTTCCGCAAGAAGCTGGCGCGCCCTGTAATTTGTACCCTGCGGGTAATTCGCAAAAAAATGTTCCTGATCTGTTACGACAAACAAAACGTTATAGCTTTTTTGCACAACGGGTGATGAATTACTGCCACCGCACCCCCCGTTCACAGCAAGAAGACCCGCTGCGAGTCCTGCTGCTGTCATCAGGTGAACCGGCTTTACTTTCATGATAAGACCTGCCCTTCTCAGTGATATAAGCATTGAGGATAATATCTTTGAGGAACAGAAGTTCTTCGGTCATGTCATTTTCTGAGTTTGACGGGTAAATGAGACCTTCGGCATATTTCGCGCTTACGGATAACATTGTGTACATTGCCGAAACGAACAGCCTCTCTTCGGGAATGTCAGTCCTTAATGTGCCGTCATTCTCGGCCTTTTCGTAAACAGTATGAAACTTCCGGGCGAATGCGTTTACAGCCTCATTATATGGCCTCATCTGCTCGGAAGTCGCGCCTTCATGCCTGACGTAAGTGTCAAAATTCCTGTTGAAACGCAGAATATCTTTGTGCCTTCGGTAAAGGGTGATGTAAGAGTCGAGATAAAATTCAAATTCCTGTGAGGCCGTCATGTTTTCGCCGTTAAGATTACGATATTCCGTTTCAATTTCGGCGTAATAATCTTCCCACTGCCTTGTTCCGATTGCGATAACGAAATCAAGTTTTGTGCTGAAGTAACGGTACAATGTTGCTATGCCTAAGTTGCAGGCTTTTGCGATGTCGTTCATTGAGACCGATTCTATTACGTTTTCGGCGAAAATCCTGAATCCAGTCTCAAGCATAATCTCACGTTTTGCGGACATTTCGGCCGCGTCTTTCTCAGAGTTCCTCATGGATAATTCCTCAATGCGATATGATGTTTATCATGATAGTTAATTTATCACTGTGAAGGTTTAGTGTCAAATACTTCA
>JAFSLR010000152.1 GCA_017448375.1 Synergistaceae bacterium
GAAGCGTATACCTCCTCAGCGTTCGATATGATGGTTTACTGTTCTGTCATTAGTATCTTGTACGAGGTTGAAAGTCAGGTTATTCAAGAGCTTGATAAAGATTTTGTTGCTGATGATGTTCAGAATGTTTCAAAATCTGCTTCTGATAATATTTTACAGAAGATGACGATTTATATAACTCCGCAGAAAATTTTCAACATGCTGGCTGGCTGTGAAGACAAAGAGCCGAGTAACCAAGTCAGAGAAGCTATTACGTCAGCACTTGAAAGACTGAATGAAGTAACTGTGAAAGTAAGTGATCCGCAGTTAAAGCAATCGCGTCATAGAGACAGCAATGATAATATCTATCTGTTGTCTGTAAGAGCTATGGAAGGAATGAGGATAAACCGCAGGAAGAGGAACTACGCACTTTATCTTCAGGAAGTCCCACCACTCTATGACTTGGCCAAGAACACAAAAAATTTAATCACTGTAGATATTGCTTTGCTTGATGTCCCTCTTGAGAATGGCATTGATAACATTGCTCTTAAAGGCTATCTACTGCGTCAGATTGTTATTGCTAAGAATACACGTACAAAGGAACTTGTTATCTCATATAAGAAATTGTACCGTAGCATTGGCATTAAAGACAGCGGAAAGGGAATGTCGATAGAGGAGCAGAATAAAATACATCTCGGCCAAATGGAAATCCGCAAGAAAGTAAAAAAGTGCTTGGACTTCTGGAGAGAACAAGGAATAATCCGCCGAGCCGATACGAACTCAACGAAACGAGCATTGATTTATGTATAGTTAGTTCCATTCATCTCTAAGCAGAAATTCAGGGATATTCATGTGCTTAATACCATCTCTGCTCCTGCTTATCTCATCTAGTGAGACTACATACTTCGGGTAATTATCAGGAACGCCTTTATATGCTCCGAACTCTCTCTCGATAGTCTCCTTGCTCGCCAATAGATAGCACACCTGCACATACAATTTTTCTCCGTTCTTAGTGGCTACAAAGTCTATCTCTTTCTCTCCGTTCCTCCCAACTGTTACCTTATAGCCCCGCCTCAGAAGCTCAAGGCAGACGATGTTCTCAAGTACCTGGTCTATGTCATCAGCCTGACCGTATACTGCATTTCTCAGGCCGTGATCCGCAACATAATACTTCTCGTTGATGGTCAGTACCTTCTTCCCCTGTAAATCCTCCCGGTTAATCTTGCAGAACAGGAATGCATCTGTACAAGCCTTCGTGTAGTTCAGGATAGTATCGTGCGATACTGTTCTATGCTCATTCTTGAAATACTTTGAGAGGCTTGTTGCACTGAACGAGTGTCCGATATTCGCCAACACATAGGTTATCACTCTCTCCAGCTGGTCAACGTCCCTGATATTGTGCCTGCGTACTACATCCTTCAGGATCACAGAGTTGTAGATGTCTGTCAGGTAGAGATTACACGCCTCCTGATTGTCTGCTATGTTCGAGAGGAATGGCATACCTCCGAGCTGAAGATACCTGCGGAAGGCTGAAGGTACACTGTCGCCGCTCTGTGAGGGCATACTGAGAAACTCCCTGAACGAGAAGGGATAGATGACGAACTCAACGTAACGGCCCGCGAGGTACGTCGCAAGTTCGCCAGATAACAGCTTTGCATTTGAGCCGGTTATGTAGATGTCGCAGTCGTATTCAACCCTCAGAGAGTTTATGCACTTTTCCCAGTTCTGCACTTCCTGTATCTCGTCGAAAAACATAAACACCTTTCCTGTTGTGCCTGATATTCTCTTGGCCACCTCACTGTGCAGAGCCTCAGCATCACGTGGCGTGTTCATGTTCTCGAAGTTGTATGAGATGATATTCGCTTCGGGGATTCCCCCCTTATCAGCAATCTCCTTCTGAATCAGCTTCAGCATTACAGATTTGCCTGAACGTCGCAGTCCAGTCAAGACTTTCACAGGTTCGAGACCTATAAAAGGTGTAATCCTGTCCATATAATCTGTCCGTAATATCATTAGTGTATAACCTCTGAAATCAATATATTCATGATTATAGCACTCATAATATCTAGGCTGATTCCATCACAAGAAATTACAGGGATACTCCCCCTGTAAATATATTCCCCGACAGAACAGCTAAATCGCCGTGAACCTAATGCAGCTCAATAAACCTGCCCGATACCCCCTCCCCCCTCCTGATAGTTTTCAGTCCTGATGCAATATTTCAAGCAACGGACATCTCCACATAAAAAGGACACTACCCTATCATGGGTTCTGTCATTTCTTCAGCCGAAAGAACCGTTACTTTAACATTGTTCGATATAGTTATATGCTCTGCCGAATATTTTCTCGTCCTTGATACCATATTTCAGCCACATCACAGTACGCAATGCCGCTTTCACGTTGCGCGTTCCTTCTGTAGTGTTCTTCCAGTTCCCAGTCATGGCCGGACTCACGCTGTCGTATATGTCGCTGATTATCTGTTCCGGCGGTACGTTCATTCCCCTGAATAGCTCCGTAAGATTCTCCTTTAGCTTGTCGATCTTCTCAGCCTCGCGCATAAATTCTCCCAATTGCCTTAAATATTCCGCACTCGTTATGAGTCCTAGCTCTAATTGCTGTTTCAGGCGTTCAACCTTCAAGCCTAACTGCTGATACATGAAGTCGTCTTTATGCGTTTTGATTCTTGCGGTCAAATTAGCCTCAAAATTACGGGACTCGGATTTTGATTCGCCGTCAAAATTCCCGTCAAGCGTCATAACCTCATCACCGCTGTGAATTTCTCCCACGTCAATATTTCTGTGTACAAGCTCAATAGTTTTTGCGCCAAGTTCAGCCCAAACAAGTGCGCCGATTCCGTCTTCAGGCTTCAATGACTCATACACCCGCGAAAGCCAGCAGTAATCTTCCTCATACCGCGCAAGAATCTTATCCGGCGATACATAATCTCACGCACGATTAAGCACCCTATAATCCGCCCCAAATGAGTCCTTGATATTATCTGTAGGCAAAAATTTTTGGGCAGCCGAGAGTCCTTCCCAGCCCGGAATAGTCCTATCAGCACCGGGAAAATAATCGAGGCATTTTTTCACGAGGCCGGGAATTTGTCGCTTCACTTCCTCAATATTTTGCACTACAGCTTTCATTTCAGCTTCGTCAAATCTCAGAGACTCCGCAGCATTATCGAACACTCCAACATAATCCACTATAAGCCCGTGCGTTTTGCTGTCATACGTTCGATTTGTCCTGCATACAGCCTGAATGAGATTGTGATCCCTCATAGGTTTATCCAAGTACATCACTTGCAATATTGGAGCATCGAATCCAGTCAGCAATTTTGACGTTACTATGAGAAATTTTAGCGGTCTTAAACGGTCGCGAAACATGTCGAGGATTTTCGCTTCTTCGTCCTTGTCGCGCCTGTATTCGCTGTAGAGTCCGGCTTTGTCGTTGTTCGTGTCTATTACTACCGCTGAGGCTTCCGGCGGTATAAGCTGGTCTAATTCTCGCTTGTACATGAGGCAGCATTCACGGTCATACGCGACAATCATAGCTTTATACCCGTTCGGCTCTATGCGTTCACGGAAATGACTCACTATATGCCCGCAGATTTTCTTCACACGCTCAGGACTACTCATTATCGCCCGAACTCCTATACGCCGTACAATCTCTGCGCGTTCTTCCTCCGTGAAATTAGCCGTCATAGCGTCAAATTCACGGTCTATCTTTTCGCGGTCAACGTGTAAATCCGTCATGGCCGTCTCAAAACTAAGCGGCAACGTAGCTCCATCCCTCACAGAATCAGCGAACGTATAACGGCTCATATATCCGCCGGAGTCCTGTTCAGCTCCAAATGTGCGGAAAGTGTTTTTGTCCCGGCGGTTAATTGGCGTTCCTGTCAGCCCAAAGAAAAACGCGTTAGGCAGCGCAGTTCTCATCTTCACGCCTAAATCGCCTTCCTGAGTCCTGTGCGCCTCATCTGCCATGACGATAATATTTCCGCGTTCGTTCAATACCCCGTCAACATCATCAAATCTGAATATCGTAGTAATTGCAATTTTGCGCGTGTCCTGCTGAAAAAATCGCAACAGCTCATATTTTGTTGCAAGCGCGGCCATGTTCGAA
>JAFSLR010000153.1 GCA_017448375.1 Synergistaceae bacterium
GAAAGTCAAAGCTGTAATCCCCGTGAGCTTTGCGGGCTATCCGTTTGAGGTTGAACCGTTCAGGAAACTTGCGGACAAATATAACGCTGTATTGATTGAGGACGCTTCACACGCTTGGGGAGGAGACCGCGAGAATCACAAGATCGGTTTTGACGCTGACATGACGACTCTTAGCTTTCACCCCGTAAAGCACATCACAACAGCTGAAGGCGGAGCAGTTCTCACAAACAATGACGAATACGCCCGAAGGCTGCGAATGTTCAGGAATCACGGGACAACGCGCAATCCCTCAGAATTTGTTGACGAACCTGACGGAATGTGGCACAGCGAAATGCAAGAATTAGGGTACAATTACAGGCTGTCGGAAGTACACAGCGCATTGGGACTCAGCCAGATGAAACGGCTTGATGAATTTGTCGCAAGAAGGCGCGAGATTGCGAGGCTATATTTCGCTCAGCTCTCAGGGGTTGAAGGATTGATTCTGCCCCCGAACAAATCCGGCCATGCTTGGCACTTGTTCATTGCGCGAGTGAAGGAAGAACTGCACGGTGAATTTTTTGCATATCTCAGGGATAATGATATAAGATTGCAGGTGCATTACAGGCCGGTGCCGTTACAGCCCTATTACAGGAAGAAATACGGCTATAAAGCAGGGGATTTCCCGCAGGCTGAAAAGTATTACCGTCAGGCTGTTTCGCTTCCGATTTTCCCGATGATGACGGATGATGACGTTCTGAGGGTTTGCGGTGTAATCAAAAATTTTGCATGGAGATAAGATTTTAAGGTGAAAATATTTTTGTTAGGCGCAGGAGGCTTCATAGGGAGTCATCTTGTGCAGAAAGTTTTAGAGACTTCAGACTACGAAATAAGCGCATTTGACATCAACACGTCAAGGATTGAAAAGTTCAAAGGCAACAAACGCTTTACGTGCTTTCAGGGCGATATATTCAAGGAGACTGATTATATCCGCGAACAGGTAGCAGCTTGTGATGTCGTACTTCCTTTTGCGGGAGTCGCAATGCCGGCATTCTATCTCACGAAACCTTTATGGACGTTTGAGCTTGACTTTGAGCAGAATTTGAAGGTAGTCCGAATGTGCCAGAAATACAAGAAGCGCGTAATATTCCCGTCAACATCAGAAGTCTACGGCCTCGCGAATGAGAATACCCTTCTTGAAGATGAAAGCCCGCTTGTAACAGGCCCTGTCGGCAAAATGAGATGGATTTACAGCTGCTCGAAACAGATGATTGACAGAGTGATTACGGCGTATAACGTTGAGAAAGGATTGCAGTATACACTCTTCAGGCCGTTCAACTGGATTGGGCCGGGACTCGATACAATGGAGGACGCAAGGCAGCACCGAGCACGTTCAATCACACAGTTCATATACGACATACTTCACAGGGGAGAAATAAAACTTGTCGGAGGCGGCTCACAGCGAAGGAGTTTTACGTGGATCGGGGACGGTACAGACGCATTAATGTTAATCCTGAAGAATCACAAAGGGCAGGCCGACTCGAAAATCTTCAACATAGGCAATCCCAATAACAATTACTCAATCCGTGAGCTTGCAGAGATAATTATTGACGAGATGAAAAATTTCCCGAACTTCAGGGAACGAGCCGAAAAAGTGAAGCTCAACATAATATCGCCGGAAAATTATTACTCTGACGGTTACGACGACACGAAAAATAGACGGCCTTCAATCGACAAGATAAAGTCTCTCGGCTGGAATCCTCAAGTCAGCCTCCGCGATGCAGTGAGAATGACTCTCGAAGCCTATCATGAGTAGAAGAGCGATTCTCATTGCCGGGGCGATTCTGGCGGTGTTCGTGTATTTCTGGGGATTGGGGGATTACGGGTTCATTGACCCTGACGAAGGGAGATACGCTGAGATTCCCCGCGAAATGATAGAGGCTTCAGACTACGTTACGCCGAGATTGAATTACGTACTGTATTTCGAGAAACCTCCGTTACATTACTGGCTTACGGCGGGAGCGTTTATGGTTTTCGGGGAGAATGAATTTGCAGGAAGATTCTTCCCCGTCATGGCCGGATTAGGGTGCTGCGTTCTAGCGTTTGTGATTGCGGTTAAGATTACGGGGTCAAGGTATGCCGCTGGGCTTTCGGGGTTAATGCTTGCCTCGTGCGTTCTGTGGTACGGGACATCGCGTATCAATCTTACCGACATGACTCTGACATTCTTCTTCACGGCCTCAATGGTAAGCTATTATTTCTGGTACGTGAACGGGAAATCGTCAGCAATATTATCGTTTTATGCTTTCATGGCGTTGTCGGTTCTCACAAAAGGGTTAATAGGTGTCGTTTTGCCGGGGGGAATCGCGTTTCTTCATCTCATAATCACAAAGAATTACCGCAGAATCATTCCGTTGTTTTCACCGTCAGCAATAATATTATTCTTCGTGATAGTAACGCCTTATTTCGTTGAAGTCTGCCGGAGAAATCCCGATTACTTTCACTTCTTCTTCATTCGGGAACATTTCCTGAGATACACTACAACGATTCACGCAAGGTATGAGCCTTTCTGGTTCTTCATTCCGATAATAATAGCCGGCTTTGTCCCCTGGACGGGAATAATGTGGGACGCATTAAGGGCTGTTTTCGGGAAATGCAGACTCATAGACCGAAGCTCAGGTATATTCTTGGGATTGTGGGCGGTGATACCGTTCGCGTTCTTCTCGGCTTCAGGCTCAAAGCTCATAACGTATATATTGCCGTGCTTCCCACCGTTAGCGGTTCTTGGGGGCGCGTCAATGTCGGTTCTTGAGGGGAAAGAGTTACGGCGTTTCGTGGTAATCACATCAGCAATATTAATCCCAATCGCAATAATAGGCTTCATACTCCCTTCAATCAAGAATGACCCAGATTATAACGCTATGGCTTTTCCGGCTCTGTGCCTGTCGGTAATGCTCGTGGTGTTCTGGGGATTGTCGCTCTTTGTCGGGCGCGGCAAAAATATTCCGGCACTCTTAGTGATTGCGGGGCTTTCGGCAATGTTAGCGGCTTCGGGAGCGTTTAACGTTGAGGGTAAATTGTTGTCGCATAAAGACTCGGCCATGATGATACCGAGTGATGCGGATGATGTTGTTGTTTACAGGAACTTGATGCAGGGTATGAGCTTCTACACTAAGAGACGGACTGTAACCGCTGAAGATTTGAACGAGTTGGAGTTCGGCGCGGAACACGATCCAAATCGCGGTCAATGGTTCATCAGTGATGAGGGATTGAGGGATTTGTGGCACTCAGGGCGTAAGGTTGTCGTGATTTCGAGGCGGAAAGATTCGGGAATGCGTGAGGTGTTAGAGTCTCCCGTCCGTGAATGGTCAACGAGTGCTGATGTTGTAATGGCGAATTTTTGAGATTTGAGGGGGCTGTTTGGGTTAGTCCCCCTCTATAGTTTTAACGTTGCTTTGTGATTAAACCCTGTTTGTACAGAAGTCTCCTAATGTATTCTAACGTACTTTGATGAGACATATCCTGTCAGGCCTGTGTTCTTATCTGTAACTCTGTACCACACAACGCTTCCGCCGGGTCTTTTGTGTTCACTATGTATTTCAAGTAAGTCTCCGTTTTCCAATTTTGCTATAGTCTCTGCTCTTGTTGTCGGGCCTTTCCTCAAATTCAGAGTGTCATCGTCAGCCACAGTGACTATACCCTGAGCTGCTACTTTCTTGTACCATTCTCTAGCTTTTCCGTCATTCTGATTCGCTCCTTGATCTTTTTTACGCATTACACCGCGATTTTTTTGTACTGAAGCATTATTTTGAGCCAATTCTGTCGCTTTTACGTCTTTCTCTCTATCGTTCATCAAATCTAATTGATACTGTGCTTTAGTATCTCCCTGAGCTGCTGCCTTTTCAAACCATTCTCTAGCTTTTGCATAATCCTGTGAGACTATTTCACCGTTACAGTACATCAATCCAAGAATATATTGTGCCGGAGCATATTCCCCGTCCGCTGATTTCTCGTACCATTCCTTAGCTTTGACGTAATCCTCTTTCACTCCTAGACCGTTTTTATAAATTATAGCGAGTTCATATTGCGCCCTAGCATGACCCTGAGTGGCTGCTTTTTCGTACCATTCCACTGCTTTGGTGTAACTGTTACCAAAATATATTATTTTGTCAGTACGATATATGTCGCCGAGTTTCACTTGAGCCACAACATCGTCTTGAACAGCAGCGTTCTCATACCATTCCCTAGCTCTTTCATAATCTCCCTTTGCAGAATACGCATCACCTATTTTTGTCTGCTTCACAATATCCTGCATAGCAAGTTGCGCCTTAGAATCACCCTTAGCCGCTGCCTTTTCGTAGTATTCCGCCGCTTTGATGTAATCCTGTCTGACTCCGAGACCCTGATAGTACATTTCACCAAGACCATATTGTGCCGAAGCATTACCCTGAGCCGCTGATCTCTCGTACCATTCCTTAGCCTTTGCGTAATCCTTATCGACTCCTAGACCCTGACAGTAC
>JAFSLR010000154.1 GCA_017448375.1 Synergistaceae bacterium
CTCGCAGAAGGGAACGCAATACTTCAATATAACGGTACAACAATCATGGCCGAACGCATAGAATATGACGCGGACAGCCAGAAGGTTAAAGCTATGCCGCTCCCGGGCGACAAAGTAGTGCTGAAGAATGAAAACCGCGCTATTCAAGGCGACCAGTTAGACTATGACTTGACGAACGGTGAGGGAATATTATCCGGCCCGGCAACACGTCTTTCTGTCGGGACTCACGGTGAAGTCCTCTATGTTTACGGCGGTGAAATTAACGTTATCCCCTGGGAGCTTGCACAGGAACGCGGACTCGTTAAAGGCTCGGCGGAAGATTACATGATGCAGTGGCAGAACGTCGCAATGACGACATGTGCATTGGAACACCCTCACTACAGGCTAGAGTCGAAGCTGATTACATTTATCCCGAACAAGAGAGTCGTTGCGAAGAAGCCCCGTGTTTATCTCGGAAATACTTACTTGTTCACGTCCCCGCTTGATTACGTTGTTCAGCTGAAGCGCAAGAGAATGGGATATACGCTCCTTCCGTTTTTGCAGAGAAGCGACATCAAAGGCTCAAACGGAGGAATCACAGGTACATTAGGCTGGGAGACAGGGTCATTCTCATTGGGTTTGTCATACGGCCGTAAGTCGGGATTTGAATATATGTTTGAGATTGAACAGGAACTTAACCGGGATTTCTCGATTCGTATCGGCACGGAATATTCTTGGGATGACGTATGGGAGGAAAAAATCTGGAGACCCTACGCATCATTGATGTATGACCATAACGGCTGGGCAGCTCATCTCAACTGGACACACAACGAATATATTTCAGACAGGAAAGACAGTTTCTACGAATACAAAGGAAGGTTAGACCGAAATCCCGAATTAATCATCTGGGCTCCTTGGTTCAGAAATTCGCGGGGATCATGGACGAGAATTTTTGCGACTGCCGGACAGTACAAAGAGACTCTCTACATGTGGCCTTCAGAAGGTTACAAGACACGTTACGGAGTCGGACTGAGAAATTACTCGGAAAGAAAAGCGGGTGATGTTGAACTTTTCGCAAACACTGAAGCAGCATTACTCATGTATGATGACGGTACAGACCAGGAAATGCTGAGGAGTTTTATGGGAGTACGTTATAAAATAGGTGTGTTTGAGTTGGGAACGGCTTACGAGAGGCAATACGCTTGGGGTGAAAGCGCGATGTATTGGGATCAGTACAGCAACAGAAGGAGAATACATCAGAGAGTGAGATTCCCTGTAGGGCGTGAAGTGTATTTAGGTTTTCGGGGAAGCTATGACCTCTTCAACTCTATGATTGACGAGACATTCTACAGCGTTCAGTGGGATACGGACTGCATGACATGGGACCTCCACTACAAGAACGACAGAACAAGGAGCGGAAACAGTTCGATAGGATTGACGATAATGTTAAAGGCATTCCCGGACAGGTCAGCGGCATTCGGCCAGAAGATAGAGATTGACCCCTTCAACAGGCCGTATGATGTCCCTGATAATGACGGTAAAATACTCAGAGAAAGTTGGTATCAGTTACAGTGATTCAATTATGCTTTATTGACGGAAAATTTATCGGGCCGGAAGAAGCAGTATTGCCGATTTCGGATTTGATTATACAGAGGGGAGTCGGAGTCTTTGAGGCTTTTGCGTCATTCGGCGGAAAATCTCTCATGCTCACTCCTCACATGGAGAGATTCATTGCGAGCGCAAAGAGTTCGGGAATCGAGAACATACCCGACATCGAATACATGAAGGGCGTTGTCCGTGAAGGAATTGCGAAAATCGGCCATGACGTAAGAGTTCGTACTTTCCTTACTGGGGGAGATTATTTTGACACGGAGAAAGGCTGCTTCCCTGAGCCGAGATTCTTTGTGATATTTGATGACGCAGGTTTAATATCGGAGGAAGACCGCGAAAAAGGCGTAACCCTTGAGCCTGTATCATTCGGGCGCGATAATCCCGAAGTGAAGAGCGTAGATTACCGTGCAACATTCACATTAACAAAAAATGCTTACGATATACTTTACTGCCCCGGCGGTGAAATCACAGAATGCGGACACAGCAACTTCTTCCTTGTCGTGAACGGGAAAATCATCACAGCACCTTTAAGCCGAGTCCTTAAAGGGACGACACGTTCAGCGGTAATTGAGCTCGCAAAGAAGGAAGGCTATACTGTTGAGGAACGCTGCCCGTTATGGTCGGAACTCACTGGAGCGTCGGAGGCGTTCATCACTGGGAGCATGAAACTTGTAGTGCCTGCGGTGAAAATCGGAGGGATTACGATTTCTGACGGGAAAATGGGAAAAATAACACGCCGTATCTTTGAGCTTTACAAGGAATATATGAAGAACTGGTTGGAATAATGGACAGTGGATAGTGGGTAGTGGATAGTGGACAGCTAAACACTTCACACTTCACATTCAACACTGCATTTAAGGCAACACCTCCGGAGTATTAACGCTCAGGAGTCAACAATAAATTTTCAACAGGAGGAATAATTTTCATGGAACAGATTCGCTCATTGTCGCAGTTAATCGAGGAAGCAACAAAACTCTGCGCAGAAAAAGGCCGCAAGCGCATATCCGTAGCAATGGCTGAAGACGCAGGACTCATCTCAGCAATCGAGGACGCACGCAAAATGGGACTCGTTGACGCAACACTTGTAGGCAATCCCGACAAAATCAAAGCCTGCATAGCCGAAGCCGGAGCATCAGAGGCAAATTACCACATAATCCCAGAAAACAATGAGGCAGCTTGCGGAATCGTCGCCGTAACAGAAGTATCATCAAAACGCGCCGACATCTACATGAAAGGACAGCTTCATACGGACAACTTCCTTCGCGGAATGCTCAACAAGGAAGTCGGACTCAGAGTCGGGAAAAGAGCAATCTCACACTGCTACTTCCACTCAATCCCCGGATATGACCGCGTAATCTTCTTCGCTGACGGCGCATTCAACATGTATCCCGACCTCACGATGAAAGCCGACATCGTCCAGAATACCGTAAACTTTGCGCGTTCACTCGGTGTTGAGCAGCCCAAAGTCGCATGTCTCGCCGCCGTTGAGATGGTCAACCCCGATATGCCCTGCACGCTTGACGCAACAGCACTCGTACAGATGAACGC
>JAFSLR010000155.1 GCA_017448375.1 Synergistaceae bacterium
ACCAGTGATTTACGATAATGCGGGTTCGTAGCTCAGTCGGTTTAGAGCGTCGGCCTGTCACGCCGAAGGTCGCGAGTTCAAGTCTCGTCGGCCCCGCCAATAAAATAACACTCAGGTCGGGATAGCTCAGATGGTAGAGCAATGGACTGAAAATCCATGTGTCCCCGGTTCGATTCTGGGTCCCGCCACCAGTACAAACTAAGATTGCGGAAGTAGCTCAGGGGTAGAGCACAACCTTGCCAAGGTTGGGGTCGCGGGTTCAAATCCCGTCTTCCGCTCCAAAAATATGAATATAACAGCTTCAGGGTTAGTAACGAACTCTGGAGCTTTTTTGTAGGCATATATAATTCAATTCTTAGTAACGGTTATTACCGGGAAAGTAACGGACTTCCTCATGGATAGAAATAGAAAGGCAGGTAAATTTTCACGTGGACTACAGCGGACTTGAAGGTAGACTCATTAAAACGCGCAGGGATTTCCACAAATACCCCGAATCAGGCTGGACAGAATTTCGCACATGCTCGCTCATTGCACAGAGGCTCGAAGCACTGGGCTACACTCTGAAACTAGGCCTCGAAGTAATAGACACCGACTCTGTAATGGGACGTCCCTCCGAAAATGTGATAGCCTCGAACATTCAGCGGGCGTTGTCTCAGGGAGGAAATCCCGAAATTATAACGGCACTTCACGGATACACCGGCATTGTCGCAGAGCTTGACACAGGAAGACCAGGCCCGATTGTTGCGCTGCGTTTCGATATGGATTGCGTTGAAGTCCAGGAGGATATGACGGACTCACACAGGCCGGCGCGTGAAGGTTTCTCAAGCGTCAACAAAGGATTATGCCATTCATGCGGGCATGACGCGCATATGTCGATAGGACTCGGAGTCGCTGAAATCCTGATGTCTGAACGTGATAATCTCAGAGGGAAAATTCGCCTAATCTTCCAGCCTGGCGAGGAAGGGTGCAGGGGAGCTTACGCGATGATGAGGAAGGGTGTCGTTGATGACGCTGATTACTTCATGGCGCTTCACATCGGAATGGGAGTACCGTCGGGAGTTTTCGCGCTCAACATTTCGGGATACCTCGCTACGACGAAGATTGACGCTGATTTTTCGGGAGTACCAGCACACGCGGCGGCCTCTCCGCACAAAGGACGAAACGCATTACTCGCGGCATGTTCGGCGGCATTGGGGCTTCACTCAATCGCGCCTCATTCGGACGGTGCAATGCGTATAAATGTCGGCACACTGAACGCCGGAACAGGAAGGAATGTAATCGCTGATCATGCGTCAATGAGGATAGAGACGCGCGGGGAGACTCAGGAAATTGCCGACTATGTATATTCGCGGGCTGTTGAAGTTCTGAAGGGTGCGGCCATGATGTACGGTGCTGAGGTGAAAATCTCGAAGGCTGGTGAAGGTACAACGGCTGAAGGAAGCGCGGAGATGATGAGGATTTCGGGGGAGACTGTGAGGGGTCTGGGGATATTTGCGAAGGTTGAAGATACGGTATTCGCGGGGGCGAGCGAAGATGCGACGTGGTTCATGAGGCGGGTGCAGTCTCACGGTGGGCAGGCGGTGTATATGGGTCTCGGAAGCGACATCACCGCACCGCACCACAACGGGAAATTTGACATTGATGAGAGCGTAATGATTAACGGTGTGAAAGCATTGGTCGCAATCACTGAACGTTTGATGTCATGACAGAGTGAGAGATATTGAGGCCGCCAAATTTTTGACAGCCTCCCTTTTATCGTAATGTGATTACGCTGTTATTCTCTGCCGTGCCTCTTTGTCAAATTTTTCTGCAACCTTCCAGCCGAGCGTCTCAGTTATTCCGGCGGCTGTCGAAGCATTAATGGCGTTCCCAAAGCCCGGAATCCACCCTACCAGAAATTGTGAAGCCAGTCTGCCAAATGAAGCACCGGCCAATCCCGCAATTATTGCCTTAGCTGCTGATTTGCTCACGGGAATATCGAACACTCCGCCCAGTGAAATTACCATAGTAACCTGAGCAGCCGTTATAGGTATCGTGTCAGAACCCGGCAACTGCGCCATTCCACCGCCTACAGCAGCACATGCAGCACTTGCAGTATGAATTATTCCATGACATTTTGCCCTTTGTGAATCAGTCATAATTGTATCCTCCTATACATTAGAATGAAAACAAGTCCTCTATCGCCGAGAACACACCGCCTACAATTTTTGACGGATTATAGTCGGAGACCTGAGAGGATTCATATTTTCCTGTCTTGCACCAAACCGCAAAATGTTCGCAGTTATGGGTGAAAAAGTTATATCCGCCCTGTCCTATCTTGCTTCTTGCTCGTCTCACTGTCTCGTCTGGTGAATATATGTGCGGATAATCTACACCGCTAAATTCGCACACTGAATATTTATCACCGCCGTTAAGGAATGAGTAAAGCGAAGTCTCCTGAACCATGCCTTTGAAGTCGCTTCCGTTCGCGTCGGTGTAATGAATGACTGTTCCGCCCTCAACGTATACCCCGTAATGAGCGTAAAAAGTATGGTCTACTTTTATTACGTCTCCGTGATGTGCATGACGTGCCATATCCCAGCCTCCTTTTAATATGATTCGTACCACATATGAAAAAATTATTTATTAACATACCATTCACCGCGCTTAAAACATAAAATAAACATCGAGGTGAATAACATTGATGGAAGCTACTATCAAAATCCCAAAGAAATCAAATTTAAGAGGCGAGGACGGCTATAAAATATTCTCCGTTCGTATCAGGAATGAGACTGCCGATGCTCTCGAAATGCTGTCAGCCAAGAGCAACCGTTCAAGAAATGAACTTATCGGCATGATTTTAGAGTACGCCGTTAATCATACTGACATTACAGAATAAGAGTGTGAACAAAAATCGCTCCTCAAAATTTCAAAGGAGCGACTCAATTTTAATTCCTCAGACTGTGAATCGGTGCAGGTATCCTTCCGCCCCTCGCAATAAATTCCGAACTCCCCGCACTATTCACGCTCATAACAGGAGCATTCCCCAGCAGTCCCCCGAACTCCACAGAATCACCAACACTCTTTCCGGGCGCAGGAATTATCCTCACGGCTGTAGTCTTGTTGTTGATGACACCTATAGCCGCCTCGTCAGCAATTATCGCCGAAATCGTCTCCGCGCTCGTATCTCCCGGTACAGCTATCATGTCAAGCCCAACTGAGCATACGCACGTCATGGCTTCAAGTTTCTCAATGCTGAGGCTTCCCGACTTCACAGCTTCAATCATTCCTTCGTCCTCGCTGACTGGGATAAATGCCCCCGACAGCCCTCCGACATGGCCCGATGCCATTACTCCGCCCTTCTTCACAGCGTCATTCAAGAGCGCAAGTGCCGCAGTCGTCCCGTGAGTCCCGCAGACCTCCAAGCCCATTTCCTCAAGGATTCTTGCTACTGAGTCTCCCTTCGCCGGAGTCGGTGCCAATGACAAGTCAACAATCCCGAATGGAACGCCCAATCTCTCGGACGCTGCATTTGCAACGACCTGACCCATTCGCGTAATTCTGAAAGCTGTCCGTTTCACCGTCTCAGCAACAACGTCAAAGCTCGCTCCCTTAACGTCCTGTAACGCCCTCAGCACTACGCCCGGCCCTGAGACACCCACATTGATGACGCATTCAGGTTCCCCCGCCCCGTGAAAAGCTCCGGCCATGAAAGGATTATCCTCGACAGCGTTCGCAAAAACAACAAGTTTCGCACAGCCCAAACCGTCATTCTCTGCTGTCATTTCTGCGGTTGACTTTATGATCCGCCCCATCAATGCCACAGCGTCCATATTGATTCCGGCCTTTGTTGTCGCAACGTTCACGCTCGAACACACAAGCCCCGTATTCGCTAAAGTCTCAGGAATTGACATTATGAGCTTGCGGTCTGACTCGGTGAAACCTTTGTGTACAAGCGCGGAATAACCGCCGATGAAATTCACACCGCATTCACGGGCCGAATCATCGAGAGCCTTGCCGATTACCGAATATTCATCACCATCACATGAAGCTGCCACCTGTGCGATCGGCGTAACGGAGATTCTTTTGTTGATGATTGGGATTCCGTACTCACGCTCGATTTCCTCTCCTGTTGCTACGAGCCTTTCAGCTTTCCTGCAAATCTTGTCGTGAATCTTCCGAGCGCATTTCTGAATGTCAGAGTCCGCGCAATCGTAGAGTGATATTCCGAGAGTTATTGTGCGAATGTCGAGGTGCTGGTGGTCAATCATGTTGACCGTCTGCATTATGTCGGAAATATTCAGCATCGTTTACACCCTGTGCATTGCCTCGAATATGTCTGCCCTCTGAATGTGAATGCTGAGGGATTCTTCTTCACCGCGAGAAATCAAGGCTGCCCGAATTTCATCAAACGTGTGCGATGAAGTCCCAGTGTCAACAAGAAGTGTCATCGTGAAAATTCCCTCCATTACCGTCTGATTGAGGTCGAGAATGTTCACGCCCATATCAGCGAGAAGCGAGCATACCCCCGCGATTATCCCCACTCTGTCAGGGGCGATAACTGTCATAATTGCTTTCATGAAAATTTCCTCCTTAATCTGAGAAGTCCGAGTCTGCCTGAACCGTTACATTGTAATCCGGGTAAAGGTTCTTCACCTCGTTATAAACTCTCCTTTTCACTTCTTCGGAATCGGGCGCAGCAAAATCTATCACAATGTCGAAACGTATCTCCAGAGTCTCAACGTCGCAGTAGAAACCATGAAGCTGCAATACATATTCCTGCGACATTACAGCCCTCGTGATATTGCTGCGAATTTCGGCGACTGCGTTACTGCTCGTGTTATGCGAGTATACTCCGACAGCGGTGAGGAAGATGTGATGTTTTTCTGCTACTCTCTGCATAATTTCGCGGCTAACTGTGTCAATCTTCTCAGCTGTCCAAACGTCAGGCACCTCAATATGAACAGACCCCATGAGCGTATCAGGCCCGTAGTTCGTCAAAATCAAATCATACGCTCCGTATACGCCTTCAGTCTCGCAGATTGTCTCCTTTATGGACTTAGTGAGT